>DAOWNK010000010.1 GCA_030642635.1 Pirellulales bacterium | reverse complement strand
GCCGGGCCGGATGACCGCTCGGCCCTGTGCGGCCGGCCGGTAAGCGTGGAACCCATCCGCGCGTAGAGTCGCCCGTCGCACGCGGTCATGGTGAATTGCGGCGTGCCGAGGGTCGCCGACGGCTCGGAGTCGTGGGCTGTTGCAGCAACGCCGTCAAGCCGGTCTCGATATACGGCCGGGCCGCCCTGCCCCCAAGCCGGACGTCCGGTTGACAGGTCAACACCCAAAATCCCCAGCCGGTTGTTTACCAGCACCATGTCGCCCAACAGTAGCGGATGATAGCTCAGGGCCGGCTCGGGCTGGGGACTGTCCCGATTTTCGCGCAGCGAAAATGGGACTGTCCCCTTCTGAAAGTTCGTGCGTATTGGAATTCGCCATGCCACTTTGCCGACGTCGATCAACCTCTGCATCGTCTTGTTGCGCAATGGGTTGCCGGCGAAGGTGGACCAGTCGGGGTTCGGATCGGGTTTCGGCCATGCGGCGTTTTCGGCAATCAGCGCACCGAGCGCCTCAGCATAATCGACCTCACGGCCGCCGAGCCGTCCACGGGCGCCGTCGTGCAAACGGACAAACTGCGCAAGCTCGTCGCACGCCCGATCCGTGGAACCCTCCAGGATCGAGACCAGTACGATTCTGGCGCGAACCGCCGCAAGATCGAGGTCCGTATCGGGGAACCCCGGCCATGTTTGCGTCCGGTGGTCGGGCGACCTGTCCGGGACGATTCGCTCCCAGCACCATCGTGCGGAGGTATAATCGCCGCATTCCAGTGCAATTTCGCCTAGCGCCATCAGCGCGTCGTCGCCGTAGCTGCCTGCAAACGCCTGCCGCAGCACGTTGCCCAACAGCACGGGATCGCGCTGTGCGATACCCTGTTCATACCACTTTTTCGCAACCGGATCGACCTGTTCTCGGTAGAGTTTCATCGCTTCGTCTGGCATCGAGGCGAGTTGCAAGTGGACGTAATCGCGCAGGCCGACGTACCGCCGCTTTGTCACCCCAATCAGCCTGTCTTCGGAGGTCTCCATCACCAGGCGGAACGTTTCGACGGCTTCGTCCCACTGCCGGTCGGCCAGATATGCCTTTGCGCGTTGGAGTTGTGCTATCACTGAGTTGTCTGCCCGATCGACGGCGACGTCTTCGGATAGCTCGAAGCTGCCGAGTGGTTGGTCGAACTGTGCAAGTGCGCAGCAATCGCAAAACATCAACCATACGACCGGCAGTACAAATATCAGCATTGCGTTTCGGAAATATTCCACGTCCTAAGTATAAGCCATGGCGCGATTTGTTGAAAGAGAAGCCGCTTGCGGCTTAGTAGTAATGCCGTTGCGAAGCCGCAAGCGGCTAATGCGACAACGAACGAACGTAGTTGACTACGTCAGAAATCTGTTCCGGCTTTAGCGAGCCGGCCACACCCGGCGCGGAGCCGCTGGATCGGCAGACGATATAAACGTGAACGCCGGCATGGCCGTATCCGGGATACCGTACCGGACGATCTGATCTAGTGCTGCATTTTATCTCGTTTAGCCCCGACGTCTACGTCGGGTAAGTGTGCCGCGCGGATGCGGCGGCTAAACGTTTCGTTGCGAGCATTACACCCCCCTAATTGGGTGTAGGCAAGGTCGGATTTCTGCATTGACATGAAACTGCAATTTCGAGTACAAACCGCCCGCTTTTCCCTCTTCGCATTTTCCTCTTTTCAATTTCGATGTCCTCGAAAGACCCTCACGATCACGACGACTCGCAGCCGTCGCCTGCACATTCCCGCTGGTGGCGGCGTCCGATAGACCATGCGCGGGCGGTAATCGCCTGGGCCGTGGCAAACCGACTTCGCTCTACGATGGCGGCAGGTGCGTGCGCAGCGTCGGTAGCAGCGATGGTCATGGTCGGTTGGGTGTTGATCGCCTGGGATGGGTCGAATTGGAATGGAGATTCTGTGACGATGGACCGTGTCATGGCGGCCTTGGACCGAGGGAGTTATGTCGAGGCCGGCGATCTGGCCGACCAATTGCAGTCGCAAGGCACGCTGCGGACGGACGAGTTGGGCGGTCCGGTGTTCGCGCTGGGAGCGGCAATGGCATATGAGGCGGACGACATGTGGAGCCGCGAGAAGAGTCGATATTACAAACGGGCTGCCCGACAACTCGAGGAGGCCCGCGACCGGGGCTTTCCGCCCGGCCGGCAAGGCGAAGGATTGTACCTGTTGGGCAAAAGCCTGTATATGACCGGTCGGATTCCTGCAGCCCGGACGGCGCTGCTGGAGGCATTGAAGGCGAATCCGCCGCATAAGACGGATATCCACCGACTGTTGGCTGGCACGTATCTCGAAGATGTCGCCTCGGAGCCGGAAAAGGCATTGGCCGAGAACACGCTGCACCTGGCCGACACGAAGCTTTCTGGGGCGGCTCGCAACGACGGCCTGCTCCAGCGGGCACGAATTCTGTTGATGCTTGGCAGGTTGCCCGAGTGTACGGCGACGCTTAAAAAAATTCCGCCGGAGGCCAAGAATTGTGCTGAGGCGGCAATTTTATGCGGCCGGATACTTATGCACGAGGCCGCAACTTTGGCGCGCAAACCCGACGCCGCTGCGGAGAACGAACGTACTGTCCGTAAAAAGCATCACGAGGCAATAGAGGTTCTGCGTAAGGCACAGGGATACGACATACTGCCCACCAAGGCTACGCGCAAGGCGATGTACCTGATCGGCACGTGTTTTCTGGAACTTGGCGAGTATCGTGCGGCATTGGCCCAGTTTGTGCGGATTCGCAGACTCAACGTCGATGCGCCGGAGGTGTGGGCGGCTAATTTTCAGGAAGCGGAACTCTCGCGGCGATTGGGCCGCAATGTGGAGGCGCTGGCCGCATATCGCCGCACGCTCGGCGCGATTACCGACCCGGAAAACTTCAGCAACCCCTGGATTACACTGAAGCGGTTACGCCGGCGGATGCTGACCGCATATCAGGATTACATGGACGCCGGAAAGTTCGAAATCGCATTGCAGCTTACACGATTGTTCCATCCGCTGTTCTCCCGTGTGCGAACGCTGGAGTTGACGACCGAGGTGCACGAGAAATGGGGCCATGCGCTGATCGGCTCCGCCGCCGAGTTGCCGCCGGGAAAAGCAGCGGAAATGCGGCGATTGGGCCGTGTGCAACTACGTCGTGCAGCTCGGGTGTACTTGCAATTGGCCAAACTGCAAATTGCCACGCGGAAATATTCCGACCGGCTTTGGGCCGGCGCCGGCGCATACTTCGAAGGACACGATTACAGCAATACGATTCGGGTGCTCAAGGAGTATTTGAAGAACGAGTCGTGGCGGCGACACCCACAGGCGTTGGTCCGGCTGGGCGAGGCGGAGTTGTCGTTGGGCATGGTCGACGAGGCGTTGAAGGCGTTCGACGAGTGCGTCACATATCATCCGCGCGATGCGACTGCATATCGTGCCCGATTGCTGGCAAGCCACGCGTATTTGGAGAAGGACGATTTTCGCCAGGCGGAAAAGCTGCTGCTTGAAAACCTCGACGGCAAGTGGCTCACCCCGGCGAGCAAGGAATGGCGCGATTCGCTGTTCGCACTGGGAAAGCTGTTGCACGTCGAGCGACGATACAAGGAGGCCGTGCGGCGATTGGAAGAAGCGGTTGATCGTTACGGCGATTGCTCCGAGGTCCTTCAGGCCAGATACCTGATCGCCGATTCCTGCCGTCAAGCGGCCAGTGCCGAACGGAAAAAGCTGAAAGAAAACCAGGTGGAAACCGGTCGGGCGGCCCACTCGCGGCGGATACATGAACTGCTGAGCAAGTCGTTGGACCAATATCGACAAGTTCAACAAACGTTGACCCGCCGGTTGGAAACCCGCGAACTTACGCCGTTGGAGCAAGCGACTTTGCGGAACAGTTACTTTGCCGTAGGCAATATTCTGTTCGACTTGGGCCGGTACGAAGAGGCGCTAAAGGCGTACTCCATCATTACCAATCGATATCAAAACGACCCGGAGGTGCTGGACGCCTACGTCCGGATCGCCGATGTTTATCGTCGCCTGAACAAGCCAAACGAGGCACAAAGCGCACTGGCCCAGGCCAAGGTGATCCTTGGGCTGATGAAACCGGAAACAAAATTCAGCCAAACCACCAACTACACTCGACAGCAATGGAGCGAACGGCTACAGCGGTTGATGAATTTATGAGAGAAGGGGGAAGGCGGAAGGCGGAAGGCGGAAGGCGGAAGGCGGAAGGCGGAAGGGGGAAGGGGGAAGGCGGAATTTCGAGTTTTCCCCCTTCCCCCTTCCGCCTTCCCCCTTCTTCTCACTACCCACTACCCACTATGAAAATCGACACACTGGCCGAATTGATCCACGCAAGGTGCGAATGTTTAACGCACCTGCGCGATTTGGGTCGCAAGCAATTCGAGTTGATCGACACAGGCGAGATGACTGCATTGCTGGACCTGTTGGCGGTCAAGCAGCGGTCGCTTGTGCAATTGCAGCAGATTGAGCGATCGTTGGACCCGTTTCGAGACCAGGACGCCTCGCAGCGCCGGTGGCGCGACGAGTCGGACCGCCGCACCTGCGCCGAGCAGCTTCAGCAGTGCGAGGTGCTGCTCGGAGAGATCATCACCCAGGAGAAGTGCAGCGAGGAGACGCTCCGTCGGCGTCGCGACGAGACGGCAAAGCGGTTGCACGGAGTTCACCTGTCCGGCCGCGCACGTGGTGCGTACACCGCAAGCACGCCAAGAGAAATCAACCAACTCGATATAACTTCAGATACTTGAGGAGCCGAAAATGAGCGAACCATCCGTTCCGGCAGAAACATTGATACCCCACGGCGGCGCCGAGTTGGAAACGGTCCTGGCCGCATGGAACGCGGCCACCTTGCGATTGGAGCAGACGCACGGTGTACTGCGGGAGGAAGTGCGGCGATTGACCGACGAGCTTGAGATAAAAAACCGCGAACTTGCCCGACGCAACCGCCTGGCCGATCTTGGTCAGATGGCGTCGCATATCGCCCACGAGGTGCGCAACAATCTGGTGCCGGCTACGCTGTACCTGAACATGTTGCGGCGTCGGATTTCGGACGACTGCGGCAGCTTGGGCGTGTTGGATAAGGTAGACGCCGCTTTCACCGCACTGGAGGCCACGGTAAACGACCTGCTGCACTTCACCATGGACCGCAACCCGCGGTTGCAGTCGTTCCTGCTGCGGGAATTGGTCGACGAGGTCTGTGCGTCGTTGGCCCCGCAAATGGCGGCCCAGGCCATCGAAGCCGACATCGACGTTCCCGGCGATTTGTTCATCGCGGCGGATCGGGACATGATACGCCGCGCGGTGCTGAACTTGACTCTCAATGCGCTGGACGCCATGCCGGACGGCGGAAGCCTGGTGGTGACTTCGTCGTCGAGCCGTCTTGGCGTGGAGTTGGAGATCGCCGATACGGGGCCGGGACTCTCAGACGATACGCTAAGCCGGGTGTTCGAGCCGTTCTTTACAACCAAACATTGCGGCACCGGGTTGGGGCTGGCCATCGTCTACAGAATCACCGAAGCGCACGGCGGCGAGGTCACCGCAGCGAATTGTCCGGAAGGTGGAGCCGCATTCACGTTGTGCATTCCACAAACCACCTGCTTGCAAAACGTGCAGCAATTAAGCACTAAAACTCTAAAGGTAGCAGCATGATCGCCAATACCAACAACGAAAAACCAAGCACCAAACCGAACACCGGCGTGCTGATCGTCGACGACCATGCAGAGGTCCGCCGGTCGATGGCCGACGTGTTGGGCGAGGCCGGCCACCGGGTCGATTGCTGCTCCAGCGCGCCCGAAGCTCTAAAGGTGCTCCAGCAAAAACATTACGACTGCATTGTAACCGACCTGAAGATGCCGGGCATGAGCGGCCTGGAGTTCATCATCCAGATCGAACAACGCCGCTACGATACCCAAGTGGTAATGGTCACCGCGCATGCCTCTGTGTCCTCTGCGGTCGAGGCGATGCGTCACGGGGCGTTCGACTACATCGAAAAACCGTTCCATGCCGATCAGCTAAGCCGCCTGATCGCCCAGGCGATCCGCCACGGCCGGCTGGTCCGGCACGAGCAAGAACTGCCGGCCGACGGTTGCGGCGGGACGTGCCTGCCGCCGACTATGATCGGCTCCAGTCGGCAGATGCAGGCATTGCGGTCGCGAATCGCACAGATCGGTCCCACGCCGGAGACCGTGCTGATAACCGGCGAGAGCGGCACCGGCAAGGAACTTGTCGCCCGGGCAATCCACCTGGCCAGCGACCGCTGCAACGCACCGCTGGTGAGCCTGAACTGCCCGGTGCTCTCCGCACACCTGATGGAGAGCGAGCTGTTCGGCCACCAGCGCGGGGCGTTCACCGGCGCCGATGCGCCGCGAACCGGACGATTCGAGATGGCCGACGGCGGGTCGATACTGCTGGATGAAATCACCGAGATCGACCTGAATCTCCAGGCCAAGCTGCTGCGAGTGCTACAGGAAAAATCTTTCGAGCGGGTCGGCTCCAACGAGACCGTTCACGTCGACGTTCGGGTGCTGGCCACCACCAACCGCGATCTGCCCGCCGAGGTGGCCGCCGGGCTGTTCCGGCAAGACCTCTACTACCGGCTGGCGGTGGTCCCGCTGCACGTGCCGCCGCTGCGCGAGCGTCGGGACGACATCCCCGAATTGACCGATTACTTTTTCAAGCGTTGTGCAAAGCGGCTCCTGCGAGAGCCTTGCACGCCGGAGTCTTCCGCACGCGAGCTTATGATCAACTACTACTGGCCGGGCAACGTCCGCGAGTTGGAAAACATCGTTACCAGGGCAAGCGTACTCAACCCCGGCGATCGTGTAACCGCCGATGAACTTCGACGATGGCTGATTGCACCGGAAGACTGTAGCGGCATGGAATCGGACGAACTGCCGGTGGGACTGAGCCTGCACGAAATGGAGCGCAAACTGATCGAGCGTACGCTGGAGCATTTCGGCGGCCATCGCGCCAAGACGGCCGAGGCGTTGGGCATCGGCGTGCGCACGCTTTCCGGCAAGCTGCGCCAGTACGGCTACGCACCGCGAGAAAAGATGTTTTCAAAGGCAGGATAAGTTTAGCCGCCGCGTCCACGCGGCGTAGTAAACCGGCAAAATCTGCCGGTCGCCAATACGCAATAATTGCCGGTTACAGCCGATTGCAACAAGACAACAACGCAACTGAGCGAACCTAACCCTAATTACATCAATAATTTAGACCAAGCCGGCTGGGCCGGTGCTAGCATGTGGTACGACGATTGCACCGTTTAGGGACGGCCGAAAAATAAACTGTGGGAGGCGACTCTGTCGGCGACAGCAAATTGCTACACGTTTGTCGCCGTCGGAGACGCCTCCCACAAGAAAACGGGAAGTTATTTATCGGTCGCCCCTTAGCGGACTGGCTCGCCCGACGTTACTGCAAATAAACCATGTATTCGAGCATATTCCAATCGACGACGATTCCGGTGCTCCAAGAAGTTGTGAACTTTTCACAACTTCGCCACACGGCGTTGGCCGGGAATATCGCCAACATAGACACGCCCGGCTACCGGTTCCGCGACCTCTCGGTAGAGGATTTTCAGGAGCGGTTGCTCTCGGCAATCCAGGCGCGTCACAACCCGCCGGGATCCCAGTCGCCGGGCGAGCCGGGTTACTCGTCGGGCGACCCGCTCGCGCAGATATCAGAAACGCCGCACACGATCCTGCACCACGACCTGAGCAACGTCGAGTTGGAAAACCAGGTGACCGAAATGGTCAAGAACCAGATGCAGCACAACCTTGCAATATCGATTATGCAAAGCCAGTTCCGGCTGCTACAGGCGGCTATTAGTGAGAGGGTATAAAATGTTCCCAGCCATCGACATCTCGACCAGCGGGCTTGTGGCGCAGCGCGTGCGGATGAACGCCTTGTCCAGCAATATCGCCAACATCTCGACCACACACAACGAGCAAGGCGAGCGGGCGCCGTATCAGCCGCGGTACGTCGTGTTCCAGACGGACGAGAGTGTTGGAGCACACGGAGCGGTCGGCGTTAAGGTCGAATCGGTCAACACGTTGGATGTCGAACCTCGGCTGAAGTATGAGCCGAACAACCCCGACGCCATACAGGAAGGCCCCAACAAGGGCTACGTCGCGTATCCGGACATCGACATGATGATCGAGTTTACCGACGCCATGGAAGCAGCCCGGGCGTACGAAGCCAACCTGGGCGCCATGGAAATTACAAAGGACCTCGAACAACAAACGCTTAGGATACTGGCATGACGAACCCGATCGGCAACATCCAAATCCAATCGCCGGCGGCGCTGCCCGGCCAGGGTATCGGCCAAACGGAGGCCGCCAAGGAAACCACGTCGTTTTGCGACTTCCTGGCCAACTCGATCCGCGAGGTCAACGCCATGCAGCAAGACGCCGACGCGGCCGTCGAGCAGTTGGTCACCGGCGGAGAGGTCACGCCGGCCGAAGTGCTCACCGCAGTGCAAAAGGCCGACATCGCCTTCCGGCTGATGATCCAGGTTAGAAACAAGATGGTGCAGGCATTTGATGAAGTTAAGAATTTGCGTGTGTGAGTGGGTAGCTATCAGCAGTCAGCAACAGGTTGCCGACAACTGACAACTGATAGCTGACAACTGAAAGCTGATAGCTTCTGGAGCTTAACGGATGGATTTCCTTAACCAAACATTCTCGCAAGTAACCGATCTGTTCCGCTCGATGACCCCGGGCACGCGGATCACGGCGGCTTTGCTGCTGATCGTGGTCGTGGCGAGCCTTGGGTACCTGTTCACCATGCAGGTATCAGGGCCGGGCGTATATCTGATGGGCGGCGAGTCGTTCCCCGCCGGTCGCTTGCAGGCGATGGAAGCGGCGTTCGCCAAAGCGGGACTGAGTTCATACGAGATCGAGGGCGGCCGGATACGCATCCCACGCGGTCAGCAGGCGGAATACATCGGCGCGCTGGCCGACGCCAAGGCGCTGCCGCCGAACTTTCACAGCTACCTGGACGAGGCGCTGACCAACGACAGCCCGTTCACTACCCGAAGCCAACAGGACGAGCGTCGCAAGAACGCCAAGGAGAAGGAACTGGCGTTGATCCTAAGCTCGATGGACGGGATCGAGAAGGCGGCCGTGCTCTACGCCACCGAGACCAAGCCGGGATTCAGAAAAGAGAAAGTTACTACCGCCACCGTTACGGTTTGGCCGACCGGAGCCGATCAACTCGACGGCGGCCGGGTCTCGGCGATCCGGCACCTTCTGGCCGGGGCCGTGCCTGGGTTGCGACCGGCGGCGGTAACGGTCGTAAATGGAGTGACCGGACGAATCCGACACGCCGGCGATACGAAAAATTCCGGCGGACTCGGCACCAACGTCTTGCTCGACCTGCAAAAAGAATACGAGCAAAACTGGAAAAACAAAATACTCGGCGCATTGGCGTACGTGCCCGGAGTTGCGGTTACGGCAAACGTCGTGATCGACCCGGAACGAGTCAGCCGCTCGAAATCGCGCAAGATCGACCCCAAGGCCGTCGCCATCCGTGAGAAGGACGAAAGCGTTTCAAAATCCCTGGAGGGCAGCACTCCGGCCGGCCCGCCCGGCTACCGGTCCAATGCCGCCAACCGGCCGCAGTCGCTCAAGCCGGTCCAGGACAAAGGTCCGAGTGAGGACGAGGAGGCATCGAAACGGGAGGTCTTAAGCGTCGTCTCCGGCGAAGAGACTGAAAAGGAAACCACCGGACATACGCCCAAACGGGTGACTGTCTCGGTGAGCATCCCGAACAGCTATTTTGAAAACATTTGGAAAAAGCTGCATCCGACGGAAGAAGGCAAGGAACCCGCTGCTCCTGACAAGGCCGAGTTGGACCAGATTCGCACTGCGGAATCGGCAAAGATCAGGAAACACGTCGCCACGCTGCTGCCGCCGGCCGAGGGAGCGGCCGACCCGTTGGAACTGGTCAACGTCTCGATCTTCCCCGATTTGCCGACCGAAAAACCACCTGCACCGGGCGTCGGCGAAAACGCCGTTGTCTGGCTGGGACAAAATTGGACCATGCTCGGGATGGTCGGTCTGGCGATGTTCAGCCTGGTGATGCTGCGGTCGATGATCCGCAGCGTGCCGACCGGTCCCGGGCACGGCCGGGCGCCAACGATCTTGCCTATGGAGGCTGAAGAAGCCGATGTGACCGCCGCGACGAAGGCCAGCCGACTGGGACGATTCACCGGCAGCGGACCCTCGCTGCGAGACGAACTTACGGAGCTGGTCAAGGAAGACCCGGATGCGGCGGCCAATATACTTAAAACCTGGATCAGCAGCGCAGGGTAAACAATATTGTAAAGCCGCGACCATTGGTCGCGGTTGATTCGGATTATCGACTCGTCATCGAGCGATCCGCAACCAATGGTCGCGGCTTTGCATCGTAATTGAACAATGAGCACACTACACAACACATCCATACATCCTGGCGTTCGCAAGGCGGCCGTACTGGTGGCCGGACTTAGTGCGGTCGAGGCCGACGCCGTGCTCGACGCCTTGGGACCTGAGCAGGCCGCCTGCGTGCGAGATGCGATGGTCGAGCTGCACGAGATCGATCCACAGGAGCAGCGCCGTGTGATCGACGAATTCCGCCGCGTCGGGACGATGGTGCCGGACAAACAGCCGGCGGGTATCGAGCTTTTCGACCCGCCGTTTTGCTACTTACAGGAGACCGACGTCGAGCGTCTGGCCGACGTGCTGACCGACGAGCGTCCGCAAACCATCGCGCTGGTGCTTTCCCAGTTGCCGCCCGAACGGGCAGGACGTGTGCTGGCGAAACTACACGGGCCGCTACAGGTGGAAGTCATCCATCGTCTGGTCGATCTGGAAGAAACCGATCCGGAGGTTTTGCGCGACGTGGACCGTGCACTGCGGTCGCAGTTGGCGCCGCACTTTGCCAACGGGCGTCGCCGCGTTGCCGGAATGGATGCGGTTGCCGAGATTATCGAGGCGGCCGGCGACCGGTTGAGCATGAAGATTCTCGACAATCTGGCCGAGCACGACCAGGCATTGGCCGAACGGTTTTGCCAGGCGGCAGTGGAGTTCGACGACCTTGTACAGTTTGACGACGCGACGCTTTTGGAGATTTTTCGATCCGTCGAGCCGGAATTGATGACGACCGCACTGATCGGTGCACCGCCGGAGTTGATCGAGCGGTTCACCGGTTGCCTTCCAAACAATGAAGCTGAGGTGCTCAAAGTTGAGTTGGACCACCCCGGACCTGTTCGTCTGAGCGACGTAGACGTCGCCCGGGAACGTATTGCTACGTTTAGCCGGCGTGCTTGCACGCCGTGTAATTAAAAGTAGGGTGCGTGAAACGCACCAAATATATTGCGGTGCGTTGCACGCACCCTACACATGATAAAAACCAATATGTCCACCGTCATCCGAGCCACCGACCGACATCGCGGCATAAACGCCGAGGCGTTTAACTTCAACGACATCGCCGCCCGGGCGAAAACGTACCTGGGCAACGTACGCACCGAGGCGGAGGAAATCGTTGAACAGGCACGCCGCGAGGCCGATGCGATCCGCAGCCGGGCCGAACGCGACGGTCGCCAGGCGGCCATGGATGCGGTCGAGGAGATGATCCGCAAGCAGTTATCCACCGCGTTGCCTGCGCTGCGGAAGGTAATCGAAGACATCCAGCACGCCAAACAGGCGTGGTTGACGCACTGGGAGGCCGGCGCGGTGCACGTGGCGGCGGCAATTGCCGAGCGGCTCATCCGCCGCGAACTGCCCGAGCATCCGGAAATTACCATGACGCTGATCCGCGAGGCGTTGGAATTGGCCGCCGGCAGCTCGCAGTTGCGAATCCACATGAATCCCGACGACTACAAGGCGTTGGGCGGCCAGGTGGAGATGCTCATCGAGGAGTTGTCCGGCCTTGCTGGCGCCGAGGTCATGGCCGACAAGGAGATCACCCCCGGCGGTTGCCTGGTCGAGACGCAGTTCGGTGTGATCGACCAGCAGTTCGAGGCACAATTAAAACGGATTGAAGAGGAATTGACGTAACATGCTCGACATAGCCGAACAACTCGAAGCCGTCATGCCCACCGCGCTTGCCGGCACGGTTGCGCGCACTACTGGCATGACCGTCTCGGCGGCCGGGTTCCCGGCGCCGGTCGGTTCGATTGCGCAGATCGAGCGAGAGACCGGCCCGTCGCTTCTGGCCGAGGTAATCGGATTCCGCGACGATCTTACGGTGCTCTACCCGTACAACGACCTGGCCGGCATCCGTCACGGCAACCGTATACGGCTTTCACGGACCACACGCCGGCTCCGCGTGGGCGACGAGTTGCTCGGCCGGGTAATCGACGCCGGCGGCAACGCAGTCGACGGCCGGCCGCAGCCGGCGCTGGGCGACCGGGTGTCCTTTACCCGACGTCCGCCGCATCCGTGCCGACGGCCGAGGATCGACCGGCCGCTTGCCACCGGAGTGCGTTCGATCGACGGGCTGTTGACCTGCGGCAAGGGTCAGCGGATAGGCATATTCTCCGGCTCCGGGGTGGGCAAGAGCGTGTTGCTGGGGATGATGGCGCGATACACCGACGCCGAGGTGATAGTAATCGCGCTTATCGGCGAGCGTGGGCGAGAGGTAAACGAGTTTCTTCAGCGCGACCTCGGCCCCAAGGGACTTGCCAAGAGCGTGGTCGTTGTGGCCACCAGCAACGAGCCTGCGCTGGTCCGCGTTCAGGCGGCCTCTACGGCAACCGCCATAGCGGAATACTACCGCGACCGCGGCAAGGACGTACTGCTGCTTATGGACTCACTGACGCGGTTCGCTTTTGCGCAGCGTGAGATCGGCCTGGCCGCCGGCGAGCCGCCGACCACTCGCGGATACCCGCCGTCGGTGTTCGCTTTGATGCCGAAGCTTGTAGAACGTGCCGGCCGCAGCCCCAAAGGCAGCATCACCGCTTTCTATTCAGTGCTGGTCGAGGCGGACGACCCGAACGAGCCGATCAGCGACGCCGTGCGAGGGCTGCTGGACGGCCATATATGGCTCAGTCGCAGTTTGGCCTCCCGTGGCCATTACCCGGCCGTCGACGTACTGGAGAGTCTGAGCCGCCTGATGCCGGAAGTGACCGACGGTGAACACCGTGAGGCGGCCGTCGCCATGCGCGAACTTATGGCGGCGTACCGCGACCACGAAGACCTGATCTCGATCGGGGCGTATCGTCAAGGGAGCAACAAGACGGTGGACGCGGCCGTCGAGATGCTCGATCAGCTTAACGGATACTTGCGGCAGCCGGTCGAGCAGCCGTCCACCTTGGAAGAGGCCCGTGACGGACTTATGACACTACGGCAGCAATACACAGACCGGTTGGCCGCCGCGTCGCCACCACATGAAAAGCCGCTTGCGGCTTCGCAGTAATAACCAATGTCAAAATTCAAGTTCCGATTGGCGACGCTGCTGCGGCTCCGCGAGGCGACTCGCGACCAGCGTCGTTCAGAACTTGCCGAGGCGTATCGGGTAGACGACGTGCTGCAGAAACAAATCGAATATGTCGGTAAAGAAATGGATTGGCTGATGCACAGATATCGCAAGGCCGCCGGGCCCGGGATCGTCAACGTCGACAGCCTTGTCGATGCCGGGCGGTACGAGTTGATGCTCCGCTCGCAGCAGAACCAACTTGGTCGGCAACGCGAGGACGTCTGCGAAGAGATCGAACGCCGCCGTGAATCGCTGCTGGTCGCCGACCGCGACGTTCGCGTGTTGGAGAAGCTCCGTCAGAAGCAGTCCCAGCGATACCTGTCGGAGCAGAATCGGCAGGAAATCAAGCTGCTGGATGAGACCGCTCAGCGGCGTGTAGTATTGGAGGAGGTCCGATGATCGCACGATTGTTTCGCCTTGCCGCATCGCTGTTCGTGTACGTGTGTGTTGCGACGGTGATTGCGCAAGCGGTCGTGTTCGCGTATGTCGTCGCCCGTTGGCGTCCGGACAAGGCACGGTTGATCCAGGCTTTGGCCGTCGCCCAGGGTGTCGATCTGTTCGCCATCAAGGCGGAAGCAGACGCCAAGCTGAATCCGCCGTCGCTGGAACAGGTCTCGCACGATACGATCAAGGAGGCCCGGGCGGCGAACGTTCGCCATTTGCAACTTCGCGAGCAGGCGTTGCAAGACGCGCTGGACCAACTCGAATACCGACAGAACAATTTGGCCGAAGAAACGGCCGAATACAAGCAGCTTCGCGAGTCGTTCGACGCTGAATTGCTCAAGATGCAGGAAGGCGCCATCGCTGAAGGCACCGACAACGTGCGGCTGAAACTGGAATCAATCAAGGCCAAGCAGGCGAAGGAATTGCTCGTCAAGATGCTCGGCGACGGCGAACTGGACGAAGTGGTGACCTTGCTGGCGACCATGCCGACGCGAAAGTGCGCGAAGATCATGAGTGAGTTCAAAACGACGGAAGAACTCGACCAACTTAACAAAATACTGGGAAAAATTCGCAACGGCTACCCGGACTTCGGACTGGCCGCCGATACGCGAAAGAAATTACAGTCGAATTGAAAGTAGTATGCCTCAAATCAAACTAGATAATCTTCCCGTGCTGCTGACCGCAGAGTCGATTGTAACCGACCCGGCGGTGTCAGGTACGCCGTCGGAGACGTTCGACGCCCACCTTGAGCGTGTGCAGTCGCAGCCCTCGCAAACGTCCGACGAGGTGCAGCCGGCCGAGGATGATCCGTGCGGCGACTCGGACGACCGCGAAGATGTCAAGCCGGAAGAAGCTACCGAAAACGGTCAGCCGGAAGCCGTAGAAGACCCTCCGGAGACCGACCGGAGCAAGCAGAACGAAAAAGCGGAAGACAAAACCTTTGAGGAGGAAAACGGGGACGAAAATGTCCCAAGCGACGACAAGGAAACCGGCTTGGGTGAGGCCGATCCTGCGGTCGATGCGGTGTCGGCAACGACCGATCAGACCGGTGAGGTGCAAAACAAAACGACCGATAACGTAGAACTCAAAGACGATGCAGTTGATCAAACGGCGATGGGTAAAGCAGGAATCGCGGCAGAGCAGTCGGCCGAGACGTCAGTCGATGCAGTAGAGGCGGTAGAGGTGGGAACATCGCAGGACGAGTTGCAACAAGAGCCTGTCGGCGAACGAACGGCCGAGTCCGGCAAACAGGGGGCCATGGCGACGGACGCCGAGAGTCACAAGGGTGCGAAGCCGCAAGCGGATCAACTGCAGCAGGATGCACCGAATCGCTCGCAACGCCAAGACAACGCCGCCGTTGGTGAGCGGACAGCCCGAAATGCGGCGACTGTACCGGCGACCGAAATGCAGCATGTTATGAACGAGTCGGCAGAAACGGCGAACAACACGACGAAATCGGCGCCGACCGTTACGGTTGAAAACCAGGCGAACATTCCGACCAAACCGGCGACCGGCCAGATATCGCAGTTCGGCACGAGTCGGCAGACGGCAAATGGAACACAAAATGTTCAGGTGGATCGTGTGCGATTCGTTCAGCGTGTGGCGAAGGCGTTTCAGGCCATGGGCAACCGCAGCGGCAGTGTGCGGATTCGGCTCAGCCCGCCGGAACTCGGCTCCTTGCAAGTGGATATTTCGGTTCGCAACGGCATGATGTCCGCCAGGGTAGAGGCCAAAAACCCAACGACGCGGAACCTGTTGTTGGACAACCTGCCGGCGCTGCGCGACCGATTGGCGCAACAAGACATTAAAATCGAGCAGTTCGACGTGGAATTGGCAGACCGATTACCCGGTGGGCTGCCGGACGATATGGCGGGCCATGCGGAATCGGACAACAACGGCGGCGGCCAGGCGGCCAATCGAGAAGTGGCGCCCGAGGCCGAAGTTGCCGCCGGCGGCAATGCGGTAAACCGACCGGGCGAAGGAACTCAATTGAACGTGGTGATATAAAGCGGAATATTTAGCGGCCGTGCTTGCACGGCGCGTTGGCTAATCCCCAATCCCTAATCCCCAATCACTACTATCTCTAAACAAAAAAAGGAACCACATTCATGTCGTCCATTAGTTCGATCGGCCAGCAAGGCCAACAAAATACTACCGGCTACGATTCGATGGATATCAGTTCCGGCGATTTCATCAAGTTGCTGATTACCGAGTTGCAAAATCAGGATCCGCTGGACCCGATGGATACCCAGGATATGATCGCGCAGATCAGCCAAATTAAGGCAATTGAATCGAACGACCAACTAACCGAGACGCTCGCGGCGGTGCTGCTCGGGCAGAACACCGCCACCGGCGGCAGCCTGATCGGACGGACGATCGAGGCGCTCGCCGACGACGGCCGGCGAATCGCCGGCGAGGTGGACCGGGTCTCGATCGAATCCGACGTGGTTAAACTCCACGTCGGAGAAGACATAGTCGATTTGAAAAACGTAACTGGGATATTTTCCAGTGAGTAACAACAACCAAAAACAAGGAAATAAATTATGGGTCTTGCATCTGCACTAAGCACGGCGCTGACCGGCCTAACGGCGGCGGAAACCACGATTGACGTGGTAGGAAACAACCTGGCCAACTCGAACACTATTGGGTTCAAGTCCTCGACGGCCAATTTCGCATCGCAGTTCCTGCAAACGCAAAGTCTCGGGGCCGCACCGACCGATTCCAGCGGCGGCACCAACCCGCGGCAGATTGGCCTGGGTTCCATGGTTGCCGACATCACGCCGAATTTTAACCAAGGCACGATCGAAATCAGCTCGAACCCGACCGACTTGGCCATCCAGGGCGACGGATTCTTCATCGTGCAGGGTAGCTCCGGCGAACAACTGTATACCCGAAACGGCATCCTTAACATGAACTCCCAGAACGAGCTTGTCACCATTACCGGCAACCGGTTGCTGGGTTACACGGTTAACGACCAGTTCGAGCTTGTCACGGAGACCTTAGTGCCGTTGTCGATTCCGTTGGGGTCTGCCGAGGTCGCCAAGGCGACCGAAAACGTGGAACTTGAAGGCACGCTCACGCCCAGCGGCGACGTGGCCGATACGGCCGAGATCATCCAGACCGGGGTGCTCGGCGACGCACAACTCTCTCATCCGGAGACCGACTTCTCGGTCGCTGCGACCGCGCCTCCGGTGGTAACCGCCTCGACGTCGGCCGCCCAGGTCGGCGGTGGTGCGCTGGCGACAGGGCAAGAGTACCGATACCGGATCGTCTTTGCCGACAGCGCATACGGCGGTGATCCGGATACCGAGGGCGTCATCTCAGCCGACGTCGATAATCCTATCACACTGGTCGGCGCCGAGAACCAGATTTATCTGGCCAACATACCTAACAACGCCGATTATTCATATTTTCGCGTATACCGGTCGACCGACGGTAGTGATTATTGCTACATTAGAGAACAGGAATACGCAATCTCCGGCACGACTGACTTCACCGACACCGGTTTTGCAGACGGCGCCGCATACAACGACGATGCGATCAGTGGTGGTTACAGTTATTACGTAACGTTCACCGACGCATTAGGCGGGCCTGGATTTGGAAACGAAAGTCGGCCGGGCAATAAAATCACCGCGACGACACTTAACAACGGCCGAATCCACCTGACCGACCTGCCGACAGACGCCAGCGGACACTGGGCAGGGCGGCGAATATACCGCAATACCGACGACGACCGAAACACGTTTTACTTCGTCACGGAGGTCGCCGGCGTGGAGGCTGCCGATCCGTCTACCTACACCGATTACATAAGCGACAGTACGATCGAGGCGACCGGCTATACGCTCGACCTGGACGGTCCGAAGATCATCAACAGCACGCTGCTTACCGACGTGACGCGATACGACGACGGTGTGTACCACCAGTTGTTCACCGAGGGCACGCTGGAGTTTACCGGCCGGAAGGGCGGCCGGACTCTCTCGACGAAAGGGCTTGAGATTACCAGTACAAGCACGGTGTTGGACCTGATCAACTTTGTGGAAGATGCACTTGGAATCGTCGAGGTTAGCCCCGATCCGCTACATCCAATACCCGACGACGGTCCAACCGGTGAAAGCCCCGGCGGAGTAGTCGAGGACGGGCACATTCGGCTTGTGGGAAACAACGGTGTGGATAATGCCATCGACATCGGTTTGTCCGGTATGCAACTTACCGTAAGCGGAGCGACGAGCAGCGTAAATATGCCGTTCAGCTCCGTACAGATGGCCGTCGGCGAAAGCGCCGTGGCCGATTTCATCGCGTACGACTCGTTGGGCATACCGTTGGCCGTCCGATTGACCACCGTTATGGAATCACGCGACGGGAGCAGCAGTACGTACCGCTGGTTCGCAGACTCGTCGGACAACGGCCCGAGCACAGGCGTTGATATCTCGGTCGGCACCGGATTGATTACGTTCGACGGCGAGGGCAACTTCGTTTTCGCCACCGAATCGACCGTCTCGATCGAACGGACGAACGTTCCTTCGGCCTCGCCGCTGGAGTTCGAGTTGGATTTATCCGAACTCTCCGGCCTTGCCGCCGATAGCAGCTCTCTGGCCGTTTCGCAACAGGATGGTTCTGCGCCGGGCAAGTTGACGAGCTTTATCGTCGGCGAAGATGGGTTGATCCGAGGTGTGTTCAGCAACGGTATTACTCGCGATCTCGGACAGATTCGGCTCGCACGGTTCAGCAATCCTACAGGATTGGAACAAAAGGGCGAAAACCTGTTCGCCTCCGGTGTAAACTCCGGGTTGCCGATATCCGGCAATCCGGGCGAACAAGGCATCGGTACGATCATCGCCGGGGCGGTCGAGTTGTCGAATACCGACATCGGATCGAACCTTATCGACCTGATACTTGCATCGACGATGTACAGGGGAAACACTCGGGTAATCACAACGGCACAACAAATGCTCGACGAGTTGCTCGCCTTGCGGAGATAGGATGGGGACTAGGGATTAGGGATTGGGGATTGGGGAAATACAAAAGCCCCCGCACTGCGTGCGGGGCACTGACCACTGACCACCGCCCACTGGTGAAACATGATAAAACTAACCCGGCTTGGTGGAGAGCCGTTTATACTAAACGCCGAGTTGATCCAGTACGTCGAGGCTCGGCCCGACACGTTCATCACGTTGACCACCGGTGATAAGATGGTTGTGACGGAGACGAACGACGAGGTGCTGCGTCGGGTGGTGACGTATCAACAGACGAAGCACCTGATCCCGGACGGTATGCGGTAGGTGGTATGTAGATGTGTAGCGGTCGGGCTTATCCGACGTGTGTGTTGCAATTCATTGCCAACTTGAAAAATTTCGTAGGGTGCGTGAAACGCACCAAAAAGCTGACAACTGATACCTGATAGCTGACAACTGATAGCTAATAGCTGATACTTGATAGCTCCAAAAACCATGGACATAGCCAGCATCATCGGATTGTTGCTCGGGTCGGCATTACTGCTGGTCTCGATCTTGTCGAAGACGTCGCTCGGGGCGTTCATCGATGTTGCTTCGGTCATGGTGGTCATCGGCGGTTCGATCGCGGCCGCGTTGATTTGCTTTCCGCTTAGGACTTTCCTTGGCGCCGCGATGGTGGCCAAGAACGTATTTTTTAACAAACAGGAGAACTTCAGTGGGTTGATCGAGCAGATCGTATCGCTGGCCGAGACCGCCCGGCGAGACGGACTGTTGGCGTTGGAAGGGCGATTGGAGGAAATATCCAACTCGTTCATCGTGATGGGTATTCAGATGGCGGTCGACGGCACTCGGCCCGAGGTAATCGAGGACATAATGCGGACCGAGATGGACGCAGTAGCCACCAGACACAGGAACGGCAAGAGCGTGTTCGACCAGCTCGGTCGTTTCGCACCGGCGTTCGGAATGATCGGGACGCTGATGGGGCTGGTTATCATGCTCGGCGACATGAGCCCTGATACCATCGGCGCCGGTATGGCCGTTGCACTGCTTACCACATTTTACGGCGCCGTCATATCCAACCTGGTTTTTTTACCATTTGCCGAAAAGCTGGGCTTTATCAATAAACACGAACTGCTGGCGATGGAAATTATCGTACGCGGTATAATGGGAATCCAGTCGGGCGACAACCCCAGGGTAATCGAGCAGAAGCTAAGCACATTCGTGCCGCCGAAACTCAGGTCCGTCCAACAGGAGGCCGCCTGAGATTATGCCGAACGCCGAAGAAGAACAAGCTGCCGGTATTCCAGAATGGGTAGTCACGTTCGGCGACATGATGTCGCTGTTGCTGACGTTTTTTATCATGTTGTTTTCGATGAGCGAAATCAAGGAAGATCAACTCTACCAGGCCGTGGCCGATGCGCTGCACAAGCGGTTCGGCTACGACGCGTCGATGATGAGCATGATCCCCGGAAAGATCAGGGCTCGGAACTCCGTCATGACAAAACTGGCCTCGCTGGGTCGGGCACGGCGGGCGAATACACTCAACGGCGGCGACAAGGTCCGGGCGCCGGTTGGCGAACACCCGCGGGTCAGGGCGATTCGCAACGCCGAACACTCTACCACCGGAGGCGTCGTCTACTTCAAGGCCGGCACGTGGAAATTGACCGGGGAAAACAAACACACGTTGAAAGCGATTGCCCGAGAGATCGGCGGAAAACCACAAAAAATCGAAATCCGCGGCCATACCTCGACCAGACCGCTGCCACTCGATTCGCCGTACAAAACGCACTGGGATCTGGCCTATGCCAGGTGTGAAAGCGTGATGGACTTCATGGTCAAGCAGGGAATCAACCCGAAACGAATACGTATTGCAGTGGCCGCCGACAACGAACCGGTTCACATCGGCAGCGACCCGCTGCTGCAAAAGGAAAACTCGCGAGTAGAAGTCTTCATGCTCAACGAGTGGGTAAACGACCTGGAGGGGACAAAAGAAGAAAAGCAAACGAGGTACTCGGATGTGGAAGCTCCGTAGGGTGCGTGAAATACACCGCAATATGCTGTGGTTGGTGCGTTTCACGCACCCTACATGTTGCTGAACAATGTTCTATACTTGTAAATAACAATGGCCGAACAAGACCCCCAACAAAACGACGACCTGACGATCGCAGACGAACCGGCGGAAGCCCCTGGAAAATCTTCCCTGCCGGCCAGGCTGAAGGTGCTGCTGTTCGTAGCGGCAGTGATCGTCGTCGAGTGCCTGCTGGCGTACCTCTTTTTGCCCAACGCCGAAAAATCGGCCGCTATGGCCACCGCCGCGATGGAGCCGGGTAGCCAGCCGGAACTGGTCGATGAAAACACCGCTTCGGAAAACGACGGAAAAGATATGATCGACCAAATTGAGGTCGATCTGGGAGAGTTCAGCGTTACGTCATACCAACCCGTCTCTGCAACCACCTTGCGGATCGACTTCCATCTGTACGGGACGGTCGGCTTGGATGATGAAAGGAAGTTCCTCGCGCTGATGGAAGAAAACCTCCATCGCTTCCGCGAGCAAGTCATCGTTATCATCCGCAGTGCAGAGATCACCGACCTGACCGACGCCGGATTGGGGTTGATCAAACGGAGGATTTTAGAGAAAACTAACCGCACGTTGGGTAAACCGATGCTTCGGACGGTCATCTTCAGCGAGTTCTCGTTTATCGAACAGTAAATCACTTCAACAAAAGTCTCTATAGGAATGGACTCCCATGGCGGACGATAACCTGACTCCTGACGAGGACAAACTGCTCGCTCAGGACGACATCGAAAACTTGTTGGCACAGGCAGAGAAAGGTTCGGAGGCGCCGCAGCCGGGACCTGCCGAGAAACCCACCGACAACCCGCCGGCAGACGAAGAAACCGTGGATGCCGGCGACGTCGATTACCTGCTCAAACAGGCCGAACAGGCGATCGAATCGATCAACTCGGGGACCGACGGCCTGCCGGACAGCGTCGAACCGTTCCGGCTCGAAGCATTCTCCAGCACGCCGGCCTCCACCGAAAACGCCACGCTCGACCTTGTCCGCGACGTGGAGCTGGACTTGAAGATCGAATTGGGCCGCACACACATGTACTTGGAAGACGTTCTGAAGCTCCGCAAAGGCTCGGTTGTGCCGCTGGATAAGCTGGCCGGCGATCCGGTTGATATTTACGTCAACGGCCGGCTGATCGCACGCGGTGAAGTGCTCGTGCTGAACGACAGCTTCTGCGTCCGCGTGGCCGAATTGATCGCAGGGACAAACGTCGCCGTATAACTTCAATCAAAAAGCACAAGGAAGTGCACAGATGCCTTCAATCGCACGGATGCTAGCATTGGTCTGCGGCTTCTGGGTTGCTTGCCCGGTCGGGCTGTATGCCCAGACGTTTCCGCCGGTCACCTCACAGCCGCCATTGGCCGAAACGACCAGCGCACAGCCGGTGTTCGTGCCGACGTCTCACGGCGATGTTGTCTCGGCGGTGTTCGACGAACCTGTGGATGCCGGTCGCCAATCGCCGCATTTCCTGCCTCCGCCGGGCCGATCGAACAGCTTGCAGCCGTCGCAGGCGTCGCAATCGGGCAACTTGCCCGGCGGGCTGCCGTCGATGGTCACCGTTGTCGGAAGCCTGGCGGTCGTGCTCGGGATATTCATGCTCACCGCCTGGGGTATGCGTCGCCTGGCCCCGCCGGGGCGAATCGTTTTGCCCGGCGAGGTTTTCGAGGTGCTCGGTCGCGCACCGCTGGCCGGCCGGCAGCAGGTGCATCTGATCCGCTGCGGCAAGAAGCTGCTGTTGGTCTCGGTTACTACCGACGGTGCGGAGACGTTGACCGAGGTGACCGATCCGCTCGAAGTGGACCGGCTGCTTGGTCTGTGCGAGCAAGCCAAGCCGGGCAGCGCTACCACGGCGTTTCGCCAGGTGCTCGGTCAGCTCTCCAAGGAGGACCGCCATGGGTGATGCGAAATCCAGCGATGATCGGCGCTCTATTGCCTTGGCCCGATGGCGCGGCAGTCGCACACGGCGTATATTGGCCGGCGTGACGGTCGTACTGGCGTGCCTGATGCTGTTCGGTCAGGCCGCCGCACAGGATGTTACCAATATCAACAGCCCGCTGTCGATCGAACTGCCCGACGGATTGGCCGGCGGGCCGAAGGCGTGGACCTCGCCCGAGGGCCTAAGCTCGACCATCCAGGTGATGTTGCTGCTTACCGTGTTGAGCCTGGCGCCGGCCGTGCTGCTTATGACCACCTGTTTCGTTCGGATCGTCGTGGTATTGGCGTTGTTGCGTCAGGCAATCGGCACCCAGCAGTTGCCGCCCAGCCAGGTAATCACGACCCTCTCGTTGTTCATTACCCTATTGATTATGACACCGACCTGGAAAGAGGTGTACGACGGGGCGATCGTGCCGTATACGGCCAAGGAGATCGACCTGGGGCAGGCGTGGACGCAGGGCGTCGCACCGATCCACCGGTTTATGACACGGCAAATCGAGACGACCGGCAACACCGACGATATATGGCTGTTTATGGAGTACATGCCGGAAGACCCAACGCTTGATTACGACGAGATGACCTACTCCGATGTGCCGTTGCAGGTGCTTTTGCCGGCGTTTATGCTCAGCGAGCTTAAGACGGCATTTTTGATCGGGTTCCAGATTTACCTGCCGTTTTTGATACTCGACATGGTGATCGCCGCCGTGATGGTTTCGATGGGCATGTTGATGCTGCCGCCGGTGTTGATCTCGTTGCCGTTCAAGATATTGTTGTTCGTACTGGTCGACGGCTGGCACCTGGTCGTCGGCATGTTGATGGAGAGTTTCGGACCGTTTACGTGACGGGATGTGTAGCGGTCGGGCTTGCCCGGCGCGTACCCACTGATCCCTAATCCCCAATCCCCAATCCCTAATCCCTCCCCTCATGGACCAACAAACCGCTATCGACATCGGACGCCAAGCGCTTTGGACCTCGCTGATGATCGGCTCGCCAGTGCTGTTGTCCGGGCTGGTCGTGGGATTGTTGATCGGGCTGTTCCAGGCGCTTACGCAAATCCAAGAGCAGACCATCGCATTTGTCCCCAAGATCGTCGCCATGGTCCTTGCGCTTAGCATCACGCTGCCGTGGCTTATCACCTATTTAGTCCAATACTCGACCGACCTGATCGGCGGCATCCCGGGACGGTTTTAGCGATGGCTTGGCTTAGTCAATTCAACGTCGAAAAGTTCCTGCTGTTCACCCTGGTGCTCACACGCATCAGCGGGCTGACGATGACTGCGCCGATCTACGGTACAAACGACGTGCCGATGCAGGTTCGGGCACTGTTGGCCATGGCGCTTGCGTTGCTGATTACACCGACACAGTGGGACGTCGCCGTCGCGTACCCGGAGACCACGCTGAATTACATGGTGTTTATCGGCGGCGAGTTGATAATCGGGCTTTGCCTGGGGCTGGGTATTGTGGTGTTGTTCTCCGGCGTTCAGCTTGCCGGAGGGCTGATCGGTCGTGTCGGCGGGCTGATGCTGGCCGACGTGTTCGATCCGAACACCGAGACCGAGGTGCCGCTGTTCTCGCGGCTTATGTTCCTGGTGGCCATGGCGGTGTTCGTGTGCATCGGCGGGCACCGGATCGTAATGGCCGGGCTGCTGGACACCTTCCAGTCGATCCCGCCCGGCAGCGGCATGATTCCCGATTCGATCGCCGAGGCATTCACCGTGCTGCTGCAGGAGAGTTTTGTGCTGGGCATCCGTGCCGCAATGCCGGTGGTCACCGCGCTGTTGCTATCCACACTGGTGCTGGGACTGATCGGCCGAACCCTGCCGCAATTGAACATATTGATGGTGGGTTTCGGGCTGAACTCGATGCTCGCCTTCGCCACGTTTTCGTTGACCATCGGCACCGCCGTTTGGGTGTTCCAAGATCAGATTGAACCGGCTATGGAGGTGATACTCGAAGCGCTCCACGCCCCGTTGCGAGAAAAATGGCTGTTGTAGAAAAAACCGTTTAGCCGCCGTGCTTGCACGGCGCGTACCCCCTAGCCCCTAGCCCCTAGCCCCTCCCCAAATGCCCGACCAGAACGGCGACAAGTCGCAGGCCCCCACCCAACATCGCCGCCAAAAGGCCCGCGAGCAGGGGCAGGTTGCAAAGAGCCAGGACCTCGGCTCGGCCGTGCTGCTGATACTTGGGTTGGCGGCGTTGTTGATGCTCGGCGGCGGATTGGTAAAGTTCCTCGGTGGGTTCACCACGTATCAACTCGGCGGTGCATGGTTGCCGGCTGAATCTGATTTCAACGCGGCCGAAGCGGTGGCCGAATACAACGCAACGCTCTACGAGCTGGCGCGGTTCGTGCTGCCGATCCTCGGGCTGCTCTTACTGGCGGCGGTGGCGGTGAACGTGCTCCAGGTCGGGTTTATGTTCCTTCCGCAAAAGCTTGCCCCGGACATCAGCCGGCTCGATCCGCTGAAGGGACTAAAGCGGATATTTTCGCTTACCGGCGCGGCCAGGCTTACGTTCGGGCTGTTCAAGATACTGGTAATCGCCACCGTAGCGTTCGTCAGCCTGTACAACCAGCGCGATACCGTACTGGGCTTAAGCGGCCTGGGCGTCGGCGAGATTGCCGTGTACGTGATCGAGATTCTGCTGTGGACCTCGATGAAGATCGGCATGGCGCTGATGGTCTTGGCGTTGCTGGATTACGCATTCCACAAATGGCAGTACGAGCAGGACATAATGATGACCCCGCAGGAGGGCCGCGCGGAGATGAAGCACCTGGAGGGCAATCCCGAGATTCGCGCACGGCGGAAGATGGTGCAGCGGCAGTTGGCGCTCAGCCGCCTCTCCGACGTGGTCCCCAAGGCCGACGTGGTAATCACCAACCCGACGCAATTGGCCGTGGCGGTGCAGTACGAGCCGCAGTCAATGGCCGCGCCGACCGTGGTGGCGAAGGGCGCCGGGGTAATCGCCAATCGGATCAGAACACTTGCCATCGAGCACGGCATCCCGATAGTCGAGAAGAAGCCGCTCGCACAAGCTCTGTATCGAGAGGTCGACATCGACCGGCCCGTTCCCGAGGACAAGTACGCCGCGGTGGCCGAGGTTTTGGCATACGTCTACCAGTTGCAAGGCAAGCAGATTCCGAACCCGGGCTAGAAGGGTGAAGGGCGAGGGATCAGCTATCAGCTTTTGAAAACAACGTTGTTTGCGGGTTTTCAGACTGGCCCCTGGCCCCTGATACTTTTTGCCTCCCTATGTTTCGCCACGTGCACAATGCTCTTGGCGCCGTCCTCTGCGTGCGTAAGTGATTGCCGACAAAGTGGTTGCGTCGATGGGTGTTTTGCGTTTTGCATTTGTTGGATTTGTTGTCAAGGGCAATTCACACCCCGACGGATCATCGTAAGTGCTGTCGCAAAGCCACTTTAGGTCCGGCAGAATTTGCACGGGCTTTGGCCGCCCAAAACGTGCAAAACACTTGACTTCGTAGGGTGCGTGCAACGCACCGCAGTACATGGGGAGCGGTGCGTTGCACGCACCCTACAAAG
>DAOWNK010000317.1 GCA_030642635.1 Pirellulales bacterium | reverse complement strand
CTTCCGGCTCCATCAGCACCACACCGTCGGCGCGGAGTTGCTCGACGTTTCGCTGTACAGCCGGCTTCTGCCACATTCGCGTGTTCATTGCCGGGGCCATGATCACCGGACCGTCGAACGACAGCAGTACGGTGCTAAGCAAGTCGTCGGCGATACCGCAGGCCGCCTTGGCCAGGATATTTGCAGTCGCCGGCGCCACGCAGAACACCTCGGATGTCTCGGCCAGTTCGATATGCGGATGTGCATTGCGGCCGAACATCCGGGTGTATACCGCTCGCCCGGTCAGGGCCTCGAATGTTTTCGGCCCGACCAGTTTGGTCGCCGATCGGGTCATCACCACCGATACACCTGCGCCGGCCTGCACCAATCTGCTGACCAATGCTGCGGTTTTGAATGCTGCAACCCCGCCGGTCACACCGATTAGCAATTCATGGCCGTTCATAGGTCACGGAAGTCCAGTTCGTCCGGACCGCCTTCCAGGCCGCCGGCCGCAATTTGTACGTTCAATTCCGTATCCAGGTATATCTTATCTTGGATGATCTCCTGGATCACGATTTCCATCTTGTCGTTGGTGTCCAGATCGATCATCGGTCTGGCGCCTGCGTTCAGTGCGACCATCCGTTTCTGGATCAGGGTCGATAGCTTAAAACGACCACCCACCTTGTCGACGATTTCCTCTTCCCGAAGCTCATCGAGCATATCGATCGGCCTCCGATTTTTGTTCTTTGGTTAAAATACCACATATTTCCCGGACCGCACGGTCCAGGTCGTCGTTGATCACTTCATAACGATAGCGACCGGCCAGCGCCAGTTCCGCGTCGGCCCGATCGAGTCGCCGCCGCAACGATTCCTCGGTCTCAGTGTCTCGGTGGAGCAACCGCCGTCTAAGCTCCTCGATTGAACTGGGCCGGACGAAGATCGATATCGCCGCCGGATATTGCTCCATAACGGCCGACGCGCCTTGCACATCAATCTCTAAGACTACCCATTTTCCAGTCGATAGACCAGTGGTCACCTCGCTTTTCAGGGTTCCGTACCAATGCCCGCTGCCGAAAACCTCGAAACATTCCAGAAATTCACCCCCCCGGCGGCGGGAATCGAACTCCTCTTCGGCAAGAAAATGATAGTCAACACCATCGACCTCGCCGGGTCTGGGCGGCCTGGTGGTGGCTGAGATGCTGGAGACCAGCGGTACGGTGGCCTGCTCGAACACCCGACGCATTACCGTCGTCTTACCGGCTCCGGACGGCCCGGAGACGATGACTAATCTCCCTGTATTTCCAGTTGCAGTTGCCGGCATCGTCACTCGATATTCTGGATCATCTCGCGGATTCGTTCCAGCGCGGCCTTGATTTCGATCACGTGCCGGGCGATTTCGATGTCGTTGGCTTTCGATCCGATGGTATTGGTCTCCCGGAGCATCTCCTGCGTGAGAAATTCGATTTTCCGGCCGGAGCTTTCCGGCAATTCCAGCATCGCGTCGAACTGCTCCAGGTGGCTCCTAAGCCGGACGATCTCCTCGGAAATATCTCCGCGGTCGGCAAACAGGCTGACCTCGCGGATCACGTCTGCCGGATCGAGCACTACATCGTACTCTGACAGTGTTTTTTTGAGTCGCTCGACGAGTCGCTCGCGGTAGGCATCGACAACCATAGGCGCCCGCTGCTCGATATTACGGAGACTTTCGGCGGCAGTATGACAGTTGTCCTTCAGATCGGCTGCCATCGCCCGGCCCTCCTCGGCTCGCATCCGGGCGAGATTCTCCAGTGCCGAGTCAAGCGTTCGGGTAATCACCGGCCAATCGGCCTGGGCGTCGATGGTGGAAATCGACTTATCGTCCACCACACCGGGCAGGGAGAGCAATGCATCAAGTCCCACCGGGGCGGCCGTGTGCCACTGTGCTTGCAGAGAATCGAGCTGGCGCCGGTATCGGTCGAGCACCTCGGCGTTGATTTTGTAATCTTCCGCCGATCCGGACCGATCAACGCGGATGTTCACCTGGACGGTCCCGCGGCGGATACCACGGCGGACGACGGCCTCAATCTGCGATTCGAGCGAGCCGTAGCCCTCGCCGGTTCGCACGGACAACTTGAAGAACCGGTTGTTGATAGTACGAACCTCGACCACCACAGATACATCGTCCTGCCGGCAGTGCGCCTCGCCAAAACCGGTCATGCTAAGTAGCAAAGCGTGGGTACTCCTGTTGCTCTGTAAAGCCGCGACCAGTGGTTACGGTTGGGCGATTTGCCGGTGGTCCGCAACCACTGGTCGCGGCTTTACACTTTAATTTGACGATTCTTTTTCAGAATCACCCTTTGGTACGTCTTCAACCGGTGGCGGCGCCGCAAAACCGGACTCCTGCCGATTGTCACCGCCGAGATCCTGGTCAAGGATGTCCCTGCCTGAACCGAAATACTGTACCGCCGCCACACACAGGATGATCCAAAAGGTGGCTACCCCAATGGTAACACGGGTAAACAGGTCGCCTGCCTTGGTGCCGAACGCACTTTGTCCGCCCATGCCGCCGAACGCGCCGGCCAGTCCGCCGCCCTTGCCGCGCTGGACCAACACCAGCAAGATCAAGAACACTGCCGTCAGCAGTAGTAACGTCATCAACACGTACGCCATAGTATTTTCACTCCGATTTCTTACGCGCTAAGTCCGGCGACAATGCCCATAAATGAGTCTACCTTCAGACTGGCGCCACCGACCAGCGCCCCGTCGATGTTCGGCTGACCGAGCAGTTCAGCGGCGTTTTCCGGCTTGACGCTGCCGCCGTATTGGATTCGCACCGCCTGGGCAATCTTCTCATTATAGCGGGTTTCTATGATCTTGCGAAGGCCGAGATGGACTTCCTCGGCCTGCCCGGGGGTAGCGACCTCGCCGGTGCCGATGGCCCAAACCGGCTCGTAGGCGATCACGACCTTAGAGAACTGCTCGGCCGAAATCCCGGCCAGCGACCCGGCAAACTGGCTGGCGATCACGTCCATGGTGGCCCGGGCGGTGCGCTGCTCGGGCAGCTCGCCGACGCAGACGATCGGGACCAGTCCGGCATCTAAGGCCGCCAGCACCTTTTT
>DAOWNK010000205.1 GCA_030642635.1 Pirellulales bacterium | reverse complement strand
CTTCCGGTCCCATAACGCCTCTCATACGAAGCAGGAGAAATCCGGCGCTTTCGAGTTGCTTGCGCAGGCCATCGCTCGTCCAACGCCAGAAGTCACAGGGGTCAGGGTGATAACGCCAAACCCCGTGTGTGGAAAGTGCCAACAAGCGGTTTTCCCGCAACACACGCCTGGCCTCCTGGAGGTAATGGGCAGGCCTCTCGACGTGCTCCAAGACTTGGGTGGATAAAACGACATCGACACTTTTTTCCTGCAACGGAAGTACTCCGCCGGTATCAATGGTTTTGTCAGCCAACTCGTTTCCAGGCAGATCGCAGCCGATATACTCTTGCACGCGTGGCTCGAAGAGTGGGCGATACGGCATATTCCCACAGCCGAAGTCGACCAGGCGACAGGGTTGCATGTCGTCGATGTAATCTGCGATAATGGATTCGATCTCCATGCGAAGTGCGGTCACGTGCCAGTAAACGCGACTGGACCTGGGGGGCCACAGCCGGTCGCCTCGAGTCGAAGCACTGTTGGTTGCGGACGCACTATCGGACACGGCGTCAGTGTTCGTACCATTATTGGAAGTTGCGATGTTCTCTAACATGCTTCCCCTGCCGTACGGGTGCAAGCCGCTGATACTCATACGTGGCTGGTGTGGTCGACCAGGTTAAGCCCCACATAATGCGCGATCCGCAACCACGGTTCAGGCATCAATCTCGCCAAATCCTGAAGCGCCGGCGGACGCGTGTACAGAACAATCGTTCCATATAGGACAACGCCGAGCACGATACTGGCCAGTAGAGCGAGGCCATCCGGCAGGTTCATATTTTCCAGCGCGTGATGCCCGACCCATACTACCAACGCCATTGTGCTTGCGGAGCTGGCAATCGGAGCAAATGCCTTGAGCAACTCTTGCCAGCGCAGTCCGACCAGTCTGGCGGCAAACCCAAAATAGATTGGGATCGATATGGCAGAAGTAATGCAGTAGGCAACAGCCACACCGAATACCCCCCAGCCCACGCCGACAAGGAAGCCAATGACGTGTAAAGCGCCATCCAACACGCCCAGCCGGAAATAGTAGTCGGCACGGCCCTTTGCGAGATATATCTGCCCAGCCGTCCCGCTAACGGATTGTATCATGCCCAGGGGTGCAAGAAGCCAGATCAGCGGCACGGCCGGCAGCCATTTCTCACCCAGGACGACTTCCACGAACGGGTGAGCCATGACCGCTAGCCCCAGCATCATCGGAAACGTCACAAAGGCGATCGCGCCGCAGGCCCGCAGGTAAGCCGCTTTCAGCCGTTCGTCGTCGTCCTGCATCCGTGAGAAGGCCGGAAACAGAACGCGCATGAGCACGCTGGTAACCGCGTCGCGCGGCTTCAGCAGGATGCCGTAGGCCAGCGAGTAATAGCCCAACGGGATCAGACCTAGAAAGGCGCCGATAATGAATTTGTCGGCGTTGCGGGCGAAGTAGTTGAAGATGCCGAACCCCGTCAGGTTGGCTCCGAAGCTGAAGACCGTGCGGATTTCCGCCCAGCGAAAGATAAGCCGCGGACGCCATTGCGACAGGGCTTGGTACAGGAGCGTACAGGCAGCCGTGCCGGCCAGCGACCCGATCGCCAACGCCCAGACCCCTGATCCGGCCACTGCCAGCGCAATGGCGACTCCGCCGCCGATCACGACCGACGTCAGCTCGACGACCGCGAGCCGACCGAACCTCATTTGCCGGCTGAGCACGGCAAAGGGCATCAAACCGGGGGCGGAAAGCAGAAAACCAATGCCTAATACAGCCATCACGGGCATTACCCGAGGTTCCCGGTAGATCCACGCAGCGATGGGTGCTGCTGCGACCGCGACCACGGTCAACAGGCCGGCTACGGCAAGGATGAAGTAGTAAAGGCTGCTCAGCAACGCATCGCTGATTTGGCGGCGTTGAATGATCGCCGTGTGGAAACCCATGGTCTTGAAGATTCCGATGAAACCGATGAAGACGGTCGCCATGGCCAAAAGCCCATAGTCCCGCGGCATCAGCAGCCGGGCTAAGACAATGCCGATCCCGAACTGGATGGCCTGCTGTCCCCAGGCGGCAATGGCGCTCCAGCGGACCCCGCCGTAGACGTCCATTTGCTGGCTCTCAGGTTCTGTCGACATGTTTCCGAGTGAGGCTGCGCAGCATTCGCCGACCCACCGCCGGAATCGGCAATTTGGCCAGTTCCTTCCATGTTTCAGCGAGCGTGGGCAGCGTAAGCAATGCCCGCAAATACCAGGAAAAGGCCGCCAAACGCGAGCGGGCAACCTTGGCTTGCCCCATATGAAGGTAGGTTTCGGCGTAGGACCGCCGAATAGTGGCCGAATCGAGCATCCATCGCCCACCATAATCGTCCAGAAACCGTCGCATGATTTCTAGCATGATGAGATAATTCGTCTCAGCTCGCCGCGAGACATCGCGCATCCGGTAGATCACCAGCGGGTCGTCAACGTAATCGAACTGGTAACGAGCGCTGATCCGCAGCAAGAGGTCCCAATCTTCGGATAATGCCCATCGCACGTCGAACAATCCTACGTCCTCTATGGTCTCCCGCCGAATGACCGCCGAAGAAAAACAGACAAAGTTGTCGACAAACAGTAGCGGCAGCACGTGCCCTCTATGCAATTGGCATTGGTTTATGCCGAGTATGCGACCATCCTCATCCGCATTGAATCGTCGGGCATATGCAACCCCAAGTTCGGGATCATGCCGAAACAGGGCCATTTGACGTTCCAGCTTTGTGGGCAACCAGAGATCATCCGCGTCGAGAATACCCAGAAACGATCCGCGGGCCTGACGAATGGCAACATTTCTTGAACCTGCTGCACCAAGGTGATCGGTGCGATGGTATTGAATCCGTTGGTCGGAAAGATAGGGCTTGATTACCTCCGAAGTATTGTCGGTCGAGCCGTCGTCGACGACGATCGCCTCCCAATCGGTGAAGGTCTGCGCGAGCACCGAGTCGATCGCGCCGGTCAGGAAGCGGCCGTAGTTGTAAGTGGCGATGATCACACTAACGGTCAGTGGCATGGCAGTTGAAAACGCTATTGCTGTCTAAAAGGGTTCGGCACGTTCGAAACACAGAACCTGTACTTGCCCGACGGTTCCTGTGGGATGCGGTCGACGTACTCGCATTCGTAGCGGACTTTCGGCCCGAACCGCTCGGCAACGAGTGAGCGGATTCTCTCCAGACTGGCGGGTCCGAAATCAGGATTCTTGACAATTCGGAAGACGAAGCGGTCGACTTCCTCCTGTACAATCTGCAATTGGGCGATACCAGGAACCAGGACGGCGAAGTTTTCGGTCAACGAGATGCCCGAGATCAGTTCGCCGCGCGGGGTCACCACGTAATCAGCGACACGCCCTTCGATTTTTTCGAGCAGCGGCAGGCCCCGCCCACAGGAACATGGGCGGCCGGCTAATACCGCCGTGTCGCCTACCCGGTATCGAATGATCGGCATGGCGCGGTTGACCAGATCGGTAACCACGACCATTCCCGGCTCACCGGGGTCGGTCGGCGTACCGTCGCCGCGCAACACCTCCACGTAGACGCCGTCGGCATTGACATGCAGTCCCTCGTGCCGCTCGCATTCGCATGCAATCAGGCTAACCTCCTCGCACCCGTACCGATTCGTAACAGGACACTGGAAAACCTCTTCGATTGTGCAACGTTCCCAATCGTGCAGCACCATCGCCGTGGAAATGATACCACGTGGCCGAAACCCGGCTGCGGAATCGCCACGTCCTTTAACTCGATATTGCCGATTCCACGTGCCGTTTTTACGACCGCCTTCATGGTTCGGACGTTTTGCCCGGCAGTCGGCACGCCTTGAAACTTGACGTGTTTTGTGTCGTCCGCTCTTATGATTCTTGTCATGCTTCGCACCTAATATTACTCTTTATCTACCATGCGGTCCATCCGCCGTCTACTGAAAGCACCGAGCCGTTAACCATTCCGGCCTCTTCGCTGGCCAGGTACGCTACGGCCGCTGCAACGTCCTCCGGCGCAGCCAGTTTTCCGGCCGGGATTTTCTCAAATACGAACTTTCGATACTCGGCGTCCTGAAAACGTTTACGAGTAAGTGCCGTTTCTACAAAAGTCGGGGCAACTGCGTTGACGGTGATTCCGTACTTGGCCCATTCCACGCACAGAGTGCGAACCAATTGAACAACGGCGCCCTTGCTGGAGCAGTAAACGGGTTGCCCGGGAATTCCCACCAACCCTGCCTGGCTGGCCATGAAAATTATGCGACCCCAGTTGCGAGAGACCATCGATTTTGCCACGACTTGTGCCATAAAAAAACCACCCTTAACATTGACAGCGAATTGCCGGTCCCAATTTTCTTCGGTCACTTCCAGACCGGGTTCCGGCAGATTGATACCGGCGTTGTTTACCAGGATGTCGATGTAGCCGAATTCACTCTCGACGGCGGCAACCCCTTCTCGAATTTGATCCAGACTGCAAACATCGATTGGAATCTTGTATACCCTGTGCTTATGCTTACCGACGCTTGCCGCCGTATCGTCTATGTTCTCGCCCGGTCGGTCGGAAACGGCCACGTCTGCACCGCTGCCGGCCAGACAGATCGCCGTCGCTGCGCCAAGCCCTGTTGCCGAGCCGGTAACCAGTGCAATCTTGCCGTCCAATCGGAACATCGTATCGTTCATCCGGTAGCCTTCTTGTATCGTTCCATCCTCACCTTGGCCGTAATCCCGTGAGCCGGCATGTTTTCCAGACGACATTGACGCTCTGTGATCGGTGCGATTTCACGGCTGGCAGCCGGTGTCATCCGCTGGTAAGTGCAAGTCTTCAGAAACTTGCCGACCCAAACGCCGCCCGTGTAACGTGCTGCGCGGCTGGTCGGCAGGATGTGGTTCGTGCCGATAGACTTGTCACCGTACGCTACAGTCGTCTCCTCACCGACGAACAGTGAACCATAATTCGAAAGGCTTTCGACAAAATAATTCAGGTCGCTTACATGCAGTTCCAGATGCTCCGGCGCATAGTCGTCGCTGATGCGGACTGCCTCTTCCGAACCATCTACTACAACTACAATACCGTTGCTTTGCCAAGATATCTCGGCAACGTCACGGGTCGGGAGATTTTCAAGCTGTTTTTCGATTTCTGCAATCGTCTTGTCGGCGAATCCTTCGCTGAAACAGACCAGGCAGTTTCTTGATCCTGCTCGAACAGTCTATGCCCACCGCTTTTGATCGTTTTCATTTGAAATGGTATTGGACGATTTTCCCTTGTCGGACAAAAAATGTGGCCGCTACTTCATATGGCTGAAATGTTACCGATTGCCGAACATTACACGCACCTTCTCCCTATATTCTTTCCTGCGAACAAGGATGCCGTCAAGGAAGTATTGCGTTATTTGATTAAGGGTTTGCGTCACTTCTGTCGCAACCGCTTCTCCGGGCGAATCGATTTGCCCGATCTACAGGCAAATTCCGGACGGGAACTCCGGCACACCTCGAATACCGAGATTCACGCGGAACAGTGCACCGGCTCCGGCGCCCTCCGCGGACTTGTTGTCGCCGCCGGCCGTGGTGACGTAGATGTCGGTGTAGTTCTCGCCGCCGAACGTGACACAGGAAACCTTCTTGGCGGGAAATGCAATGCGACGCTCTTCCTTGCCGTCCGGAGTATAGCGGACCAGCACGCCGCCGTTCCAACGCGCAGACCAGACGAAGCCCTCAACGTCTACGGTCATCCCGTCAGGCATCCCCTCACCCTCCGGAACCCTCACAAACAAACGGCGATTCGAAATGGAGCCCGTGCTTTGGTCGTAATCGTACAGATATATCTCGCGCTTGCTGAAGTGTGAATCGCTATGATACATCCCTCGACGATCCGGCGTGAAACCCATGCCGTTCGACGTGCCAATGCCTTCCACAACGGCGGTAATCGTGCCGTCGGTCTCCAAGCGGTAAAGCCGGCCT
>DAOWNK010000095.1 GCA_030642635.1 Pirellulales bacterium | reverse complement strand
TAAACTACATTATGCCCAAAAATCCATTCGAATCACCGAAACTTTACTTCAATCGCGAGCTAAGTTGGCTGGAGTTCAACGACCGCGTGTTGCGTGAAGGACTTTCAGAAAACCTGCCGCTGTTGGAACGATTGAAGTTTCTGGCGATCGTCAGCTCGAACCTCGACGAGTTCTTCCTGATCCGCGTGGCCGGGCTTATGCAGCAACGGTCGGCGGGGGTCCGACGCCGAGACCGCTCCGGCATGACGCCCGTCGAGCAGCTTGCCGCGATCAGCCGCCGGGCACACCGCATGGTCGTTGAGCAGACAGAGGGCATCCGCAAGGCGCTCCGGCGGCTCGCCAAAAAGGGCATCCACGTGGTCGGGCCGAAGGACTGGACGCCACAGCAGCGTCAATTTCTGCAAGGCTATTTTTCCAGGCAGATCATGCCGATACTCACGCCTCTGGCGGTCGAAGAGTTGGACCCGGCCCCGCTGTTGCCCGGGTTGCAATTGTACACTGCCGCTGTAATTGCTCCTTCCGCCGGCGAGAAGATCGAAAAAAAGAAAGCCGCTAAAAAATCCGCCAAGAAAGTCGCAAAGAAAAACGAAAAGATCGTCGTTGTGCCCGTGCCGAGCCAACTGCCGCGATTTATTACCATGCCGGCCGACGACGGCAACGGCGACGTGCATCTTGCCATGTTGGAAGACGTTATTGCCGGGAACGTTGCGATGCTGTTTCCCGGCTGCGAGGCGCCGGCCACCGCACAGTTCCGCATTACACGCGACGCCGATGTGACCATGCTCGACGACGACGCCGACGACCTGCTGCAATCGGTCGAGGACGCCGTGTTGGAGCGTCGCCGACGTGCCGCGGTGCATCTTGCCGTTTCGGCCGATCCGGACCGCCGGATAAAAAAGTGGCTTGTCGATCGGCTCCAACTACGCCGTGACGACGTGTACGAGATCGACGGCATGTTGGACGCGACCGCACTGTGGGAGATCGTCGAACGGCCTGGTTTCGACAAGCTCAAGACACCGCAATGGCCGCCGCAGCCGGCAGGCGACCTGATCGGATCGGAAGACATTTGGAGCACGCTGCAAGACCGCGACGTGATGTTGTTCCACCCATACGAGAGCTTCGATCCGGTGGTCCGATTGGTCGAGCAGGCGGCCGAAGACCCGCAGGTACTGGCCGTCAAGCAGACGTTGTACCGCACGAGCGGCGATTCGCCGATAATTCGGGCGTTGGAGTCGGCTGCGACCAACGGCAAGGAAGTAACCGTGCTGGTCGAGCTTAGGGCACGATTCGACGAAGCCCGAAACGTAGGCTGGGCACGACGACTCGAAGACGCTGGCTGCCATGTAATCTACGGTGTTGTCGGGCTGAAAACGCACGCCAAGGCGCTGCTGATCGTCCGGCGCGAGGCCAACCGAATCTGCCGATACGTACACCTGGCCACCGGCAACTACAACGACAAGACCGCCCGGCTCTACAGCGATATCGGACTGATGACCTTCGACCGCGACATCGCCACGGACGTGGCTGCCTTCTTCAACCTGCTGACAGGTTACTCGGAGACGGTCGGGTGGTCGAAGTTCTCGATTGCACCGACCGGGTTGAAGCAACGGTTCATCGATCTGATCGACCGCGAGGTCAGTGCCGCCACGACCGACCGACCGGGGTTTATCATGGCCAAGACCAACTCGCTCCAGGACCCGGAGATCATCCAGGCACTGTACCGCGCGAGTCGGGCCGGAGTGAAGATAAAACTCAACGTCCGCGGCATCTGCTGCCTTAAGCCGGGTGTTAAGGGCGTCTCGGAAAACATCGAGGTCCGGTCCATCATCGACCGGTTTCTCGAGCACGCCCGAATCTTTTATTTTAGCAACGGCGGCCACGAGGAAGTTTATCTAAGCAGCGCCGACTGGATGCAGCGCAACCTGGTGGATCGGCTGGAAATTCTGTTTCCCGTAACCGACGCGAACCTTCGGCGGCGCCTGGTCGATATGCTGAAGGTGTTTTTCGCCGACAACGTCAAGGCTAGTGTTCTGCAAAGCGACGGCGCGTACAAGCCGGTCGTTCGGAAGGGCCGGGCGGTTCGTGCCCAGGAAAAGTTCTATAAGGACGCCGTTGAGGCGGTCCGCACGGCGGAACAAACCACCATGCAATTTCAGCCGCTGAAGCGGCCGAAAGAGTGAGTGCAAGGCTACTGTCGGCACGAAATTTGGTAGAATACGGCTTGCAATGTGTGGCAAGGTGTACTAACCTAATCTAAGACCAGTCTGATAGGAGGTGGTCACATGAATACCGTCGGTTCGTACGAAGCCAAAACGCACCTGTCGCAACTATTGCAACGGGTCGTAAACGGCGAGCAGATTACTATCACTCGCCATGGTGTGCCCATTGCAAAATTAGTTCCCGTGGTGTCTGAAATGCAGCACGATCTGAAGGCGACCGTAGAGGCAATCAGGCAGTTTCGTAACGGGCGTATGCTCGGTCATCTTTCTATACGAGAGATGATTCGGGAAGGACGGCGATTTTGAAACGCTTTGTGCTCGATTGTTCGACTACCTAAATTGGGAGATTTTCCATGGAAAGCCCGTTTCCAGGCATGGACCCGTATTTGGAGCAGTATTGGTGTGAGGTGCATCATCGGCTTATCACCTATACAGGAGATAAATTACAACCCGACTTACCGGAAGAGCTTCGCGCCCGGGTAGAAGAGCGTGTGTTCGTCGAGTCGGACGATTCCGAGTACCGCAGTCTCTATCCCGACGTTCACGTCGTCGACCGTGGTGCTTTATCGCAGCCGGCTGCCGCCGTATCGCAAAGCGGCCTTGCCGTGTGTGAACCGCTGCTGGTGCATATCGACGAGCCGATCTCTCAGGGCTACGTCGAAATCGTTGACGCCGCCTCGGGCAATCGCGTTATCACGGTGATCGAATTCCTCAGCCCGTCGAACAAATTGCCGGGCAAAGGTCAAGACCTTTATCTAAGGAAGCAGCGCGAAGTCAGAAAGGCCGGGATTAGCCTGGTCGAGATCGACCTGACCCGGACCGGCCGGCGGGTGCTCGTTTTGCCGCCCGAGCGCATCCCGCCGCCACATCGCACCACGTACCAGGTGTGCGTGCAACGTGGCTGGAAGCCGACTATAGTCGAGGTATATCGGGCGCCGCTTAGCGAGCGTTTGCCAGTGATCCGCATCCCATTGCGAGAAACCGACGCCGACCTGCCGCTCGACCTGCAAGCGCTGATCGACCAATGCTACCGAAACGGCCGCTACGACGATCTGGATTATCAGTCCGATCCAAACCCTCCGCTCGGTTCTTCCGACGCCGCCTGGACGGATGAACTGCTCCGTGCAAAGGGGATGCGGTAAAAGCCTTACACCACCTCCGGCACTACAAACGGCTTGCGATAATCGCGTGTAAGCAGATTGTCGGCCCGGGCGTTGTCGATGAACTTCTCGGTCTTGACGTCGAACTCTAACTTCGGGCCGAGTTGGTAGGTCTCTTTGCTCAGGTCCATGCCGAGCGCACCGACCAGGTTCTCCTTGATCATATCGAACGACTCTTTGGTCTGGCGGTTCTCACCGAACTGTTCCGGCAAGTCGCCGAACGGAACCTGTTTACCCAGCCGGTACGAGATATTGCCAAGGTGGCACAACGCGCTGGAGTAGTGTGCTTCCAGTATGTCGGCACAGAGTTTCTCACGTTTTCGGTTTCGGACACAATCGATGAAGTTTTTGAAGATTCCGCCCGGCTCGACATGGTAGTCGACGTCCCCGAGCGGCTCACCCTTGTCGCTCCCGTTGGGATAGAACTTGCCGCCGACGATCTTACCATCTTCGAGATAATAGTCGACGTCCACCTTGAACGGGAACACCTTAGTGCCGTTGGGGCCTTTTTTTCTGGTCAGTCCGCGTGTCTCGAAGACCAAAAGCGTATCGCCGTAGTCGAACACGGAAAGCTCCATATTTGGCGTCTCGCCCTGATCCTTGTAGCCTGGCGTTTCGACCCAGCGGCCGCCCAGCGTGACAACACTCTTCGGCAGCGTGCCGTCCGGAATGGCCCAGCGGCAGAGGTCTACCTGGTGGACACCCTGGTTGCCCATGTCTCCGTTGCCGAAATCCCAGAACCAGTGCCAGTTGTAGTGTACAAAGTTTTCGTTGTACGGCTGCATGGGCGCCGGACCGAGCCAGAGATTGTAATCGAGTTCCTTTGGCGGTTCCTTCGGTTCCTTGTAGCCGATGCTCCACCTGACCTTACAGCAGTATCCCTTAGCGATCAGCAGCTTGCCGTACTTTCCGCTTTTGACGGCTGCCGTCTGTTTTGCCCAATTTTTATCTGCGCGGCTTTGCGAGCCGTGTTGAACAATGCGCTCGTACTTCCTGGCGGCCTCGACGCACTTGCGGCCCTCGAAAACGTTGTGGCTGCACGGCTTCTCGACGTAAACGTCTTTGCCGGCCTGGCAACCCCAGATGGTGATCAACGAATGCCAATGGTTGCACGTGGCTACCGAGATTGCATCGAGTTCCTTATCGGCCAGTGCTTCGCGGATGTCTTGGAAACATTTTGGTGTATTTCCGCCAAGTCTTTTTATAGATTCGGAGCGTGACTGAAACAGCCGGCTGTCGGGATCGACCAGGTGAGTGACCTGAACTCCTTTCATCTTGGCAAAGGCTCCCATGTGCGCCCTGCCGCGGCCGTGGATGCCGACTACACCAACACGGACCGTGTCGTTGGCGCCGATCACCCGGCCGGAGGTCTTCGTGCCGGCGATGGTAAGCCCGGTCGCAACGCCGGCGGTGGTCGCGGCGCGCTTGAGAAATGTGCGGCGCGTTTGTTTGGACATTCGTATCTCCTTTTGCTGTATGGAGTTATGGAGGTTACAGGGCGGCAGTGATTTGACGTACGGCAACCACCCGGCAGGAATATCACTATTAGACCACGAGACGGAAGGAATGTCAAGCGTTTTCGCAAGGTGAGCCGAGCAGGGTTGCAAAAAACCGATTCATGCTTATTATCAGTAAATAATGAACTGTAATCCATCAACCACACTCGGAGACTAATCATGGCCGCTTTCCCGGAAATCGATAAAATCAAGTTCGAGGGGCCGGATTCGACCAATCCGCTGGCATTTCGCCACTACGACGAAAACGAACTGGTCGAAGGCAAGTCGATGAAGGATCACCTGCGATTCGGCGTGGCATATTGGCACACGATGCGCGGCACCGGCGCCGACCCGTTCGGCCCGGGCACGATGCTCCGGCCGTGGGAAGGGGCCGAGGATACGGTCGATAACGCCGTGGCTCGTGCAAAGGTTGCATTCGAGTTCATCGAGAAACTCGGCGCACCGTTCTACTGCTTCCACGACCGCGACGTTGCACCGGAGGGCAAAAACCTGGCCGAGACCAACAAGAACCTCGATGCAGTGGTCAAAGTCTTAAAGGAACAACAGCAGCGAACCGGCATCAAACTGCTCTGGGGAACCGCCAACCTGTTCAGCAACCCGCGATACGTACACGGTGCGGCGACAAGCTGTAACGCCGATGCATTCGCACATGCCGCCGCACAGGTAAAGAAAATGTTGGAAGTAACCAAGGAACTCGGCGGCGGCGGATACACGTTCTGGGGCGGACGCGAGGGATACCAGTGCATTTGGAACACCGACATGAAGCGAGAGGTCGACCACCTGGCCGCGTTCATGCACATGGCCGTAGACTACGCACGGGAAATCGGCTTTACCGGACAGTTCTACTTCGAGCCGAAGCCGAAGGAGCCGACCAAGCACCAATACGATTTCGACTCGGCCGCGTGCATCAACTTCCTTCGGGCGTATGGGCTGGCAAACCATGTGAAGATGAACATCGAGACGAACCACGCCACGCTGGCCGGGCACTCGGTGGAACACGAACTGGACTACGCCGGCTCGCAGGGCTTTTTAGGCTCCATCGACGCCAACGCCGGCGACCTGCTGCTGGGTTGGGACACCGACCAGTTTCCGACCGACGTTTATCTGACGACCAAGGTCGTGCTGGTTCTGCTGAAGTACGGCGGTTTTACGACCGGCGGACTGAACTTCGATGCAAAGGTCCGCCGCGAGAGCTTCGAGCCGGTCGATCTGTTCCACGCCCATATCGGCGGCATGGACGCATTCGCCAAGGGGTTGAAGATCGCCGCGGCAATCCGGGCCGACGGCGTGCTGGACGGCATGGTCCGCGATCGCTACAGCAGTTGGGACATCGGCATCGGCACCGAGATCGAGTCCGGCGAGCACAACTTCGCGTCGCTGGAAAAATACATGCTCGAAAAGGGCGACGTTACGCCGAACACAAGCGGCCGACAGGAACTGTTCGAGAACGTGGTGAACCGGTACGTGTTTTAGTCGTGTCGGATGTAACCGTTGCAAGTGAAAGTGTAGCGGCGGGCTTGCCCCGCGTGGAGGAGGAGCGTAGTCATGGCCATATTAAGAACATTGCAAGGGATCGACCCGGGTCAATGCTTTCCGTTGGAGGGCGAGTCGGTCGTGTTGGGGCGGCATCCTGAGTGCGACATCGTGCTCGAATTTGGTGCAATCAGCCGCCGGCACGCCCGAATCGTCGAGCTGGACGGAAACCATTACGTCGAGGACCTACGCAGCCGCAACGGCACGTTCGTCAACGGCCGGCTGGTGACCGCCCGCCGGCTGCTTTGCGACGGCGACGAGTTGGGAATTTGCGACCTTGTGTTCGTATTTCAAGAACGTCCGGGCGATCTTGATACAGCGGATGATGGTCAATCGAAGGCGGAATCGCACGAATACCACAAAGATCGTAAAGCGACGGCCATGATGGTCGACGACCTGGACGACCTGCAGCAGCCGGTCTCCAGCTCGACGATCATGTCGAAAGTAGACGTTTCCTCCGGCCCGTCGAGCCTGATGCTCGAAGCGAACACCGCAGCGAAGTTGAGGGCACTGCTCGAAATCGGCCGGAGCCTCGGCAAGGCGCTCGGGCTGGATCAGGTGTTGCCGAAATTGTTGGACAGCCTGTTTACCATTTTCGTCCAGGCTGATCGGGGATTCATCGTATTGAAAGACCGGGACACCGGCCGTCTGATCCCGCGAGCGGTCAGGTATCGCCAGACGGACCAGTCCGAAACCATCCGCATCAGCCGAACTATAGTGCGCAGCGTGATGGACGCCAAGGAAGCGATACTCTCGGCCGATGCAGCGTCCGACACACGATTCGACATGGCCGAGAGCATTGTCGACTTCCACATCCGCTCGATGATGTGTGCACCGCTGGTCGGCAGCGACGGCGATGTGTTGGGCGTGATTCAGATCGATACGCTCGACCGTCGGAATCGCTTCAGCCGTGAAGACCTGGACGTACTGGCCGGCGTGGCTTGTCAGGCTGCCATCGCGGTGGAAAACGCCGAGTTGCACGAGGCGGTGATTCACCAGCAGGCGTTGGCCCGCGAGTTGGCCCTGGCGCACGAGGTGCAGCAGCGGCTGTTGCCCGCCGCGGCGCCGAAGATCGAAAACTACGATTTCTTCGAGTTCTACGAGCCGGCGAACGAACTGGGCGGCGACTATTACGACTACATACACTTGCCGGACGGGCGGCTGGCTGTGGCAGTGGCCGACGTTTCGGGCAAGGGCATATCGGCCTCGTTGCTGGCTGCCAACCTTTCGGCCGAGGCCCGATACTGCCTGGCCATCGAATCGTCGGGGGCCGCCGCCATGTGCCGGCTTAACCGCGCCTTTTGTGAACGGGGCTGGGAAGACCGGTTCGTTACCATGGTCGTCTGCGTGCTCGATCCTGCCCGGCACGAAGTGACTATCGTAAACGCCGGCCACTTGCCGCCGCTTCTGCGCCGCCGCCGTGCCGAGGTCGAGACGATCTGCCGGTCGGAGACCCGACTCCCGCTGGGGATCGACCCGAACGTCGAGTACCCGCAACTTACCTTGCCGCTTGGCCCCGGCGATTGCATTACCCTTTACACCGACGGGATAACCGAAGCGATGAACCACGCCGACGAGTTGTACGGCTATGATCGACTTCGGACCCGGCTGGCCGCAGCCGCCGACCACATCAGTGCGATCGGCCGAGGCATCATCGACGACGTAAAGCGGTTCGTCGGCAACCGATCTCAAAGCGACGACATGTGCCTGACGTGTTTTGGCCGGGAAGAAGATGAGTAGATTGACTTTCTTCGGCAATAGTCGTAGTATAAAAGTGAGGAATGAGCAATATGCACAAACCAAGCATCTATGTGGAAACGTCGGTTTGGTCTCACACCTTTGCAGAAGATGCGCCTGAGTCCCGTGATGCGACATTGACGTTTTTTGAAACCGCTCGTCAAGGCAGTTACGAATTGTTTGTCTCGGAAATTGTATTTCAGGAAATCTCGCGGGCGTCGGACCGACTGGCAATTCGACTTCGGAAACTGGTGGACGACCTTGCACCAGTTTCACTGGACTTCGATGAAGACATGTTTCGCTTATCTCAGGAATTCTTGCAACATGGTGCCGTACCGCCTTCAAAAGTTGACGATGCACGTCATGTTGCTGTTGCTGTTGCTGTTGCAAGTGAAATGGATATTCTTGTGAGTTGGAATTATCGTCATTTGGTGAACGTACGCAGGCGAGAAACGTTTCATCAGATCAGTGTAATGAACGGCTATTACAAACCATTACACATAGTTACACCACCGGAGGTGAAAGATGAAAGTCAGAAAGATGATGGAAGAAGTGTGGCGATGGAAAGAAGAGGTTGCCGAAGAAACCAAAGACATGACTTCAGAAGAATTGATCGCCTATTTCAGACAAGCCGAACAGCGGCTTGCCGAGAAAACCGGTAAGAAACTTAACGTTCGCAAGGTAAGCCGACGACGACCGTAAGCCGGCGGAAAAAAACATCTGAGAGCAAAAAAGTAAGGCGAAGCCGTATCAGGTTCGTCAAGTGCGTCGTTTTCGATAACCGAGGTTTGAATTATGAGCACCATAACACTCGTTACGGCCGATCAGCTTCTCGCGATGCCCGATGACGGATATCGGTACGAATTGGTCGAGGGAGAAATCAAAAAAATGACACCGGCAGGCTGGAAACACGGTGCGATCGGCGGGCTGCTTCAAGGTTGGTTGGCCCGACACGTTGAACAACACGGCCTTGGACGTATTTTTTTGGCGGAGACCGGGTTCCTGATCGCACGCGATCCCGACACGGTCCGTGCGCCGGACATCGCATTTATCCATAAGGATCACCTGCCCGCCGAGAATCCGGAAGACGCATTCTGGCCCGGCGCGCCGGATTTGGCAGTCGAGGTAATCTCGCCCGGCGATACGTTCAAAGAGGTAGACGAGAAGGTCCGGGCCTGGCTGGGCGCCGGCGCCATGATGGTTTGGGTGGTAAATCCCAACGGGCGGAACGTGACCGTCTACCGTTCGACGACCGACGTTAAAACGCTCACCGAGAATGACGAACTTGACGGCCGGGACGTTGTTCCAGGGTTTCGCCGCCGAGTTGGTGACATTTTCGCCGAGGTGTAAACATGCCGTTGATCGAAACCGTCGCACCGGCCGATACAGCCGGTGTGTCTGAGGTGATTCGACGCGCCTGCCGCGACGGCGTGCCGATCTATCCGATCGGCGGCGGCATGGGTCTCGACTACGGCGGGCGGCCCGTCGGGCAAGGCATCGGACTGTCGCTTGAAAAACTCAATCACGTGATTGACTATCCGGCCGACGACATGACAATCACGGTCGGGGCCGGGCTGACTTGGGTTGAACTGTCACAATGCCTAGCCGCACAGCGGCAGCAACTGCCGATCGACGTCCCACAGCCCGGCCGGGCGACCGTTGGCGGTGTGCTTGCGACCAACCCCAGCGGGCCGCGACGGTACGGCCACGGCACAATCCGCGATTACGTAATCGGCGTCCGGGCGGTTGACGGCACGGGCGCCGAATTCTCCGGCGGCGGACGGGTAGTTAAAAACGCCGCCGGGTACGATATGTGCAAACTGATGATCGGCTCGCTTGGTACGATCGGCGTCGTCACGCAGGTCACGTTCATGGTCCGGCCGGAGCCGGAGTCATTCGCACTTGTCGCCTGTGACATGTCCGATTTGGACACGGCCGAGCGGCTGCTTGCCGAACTGGTCAACACGCAGACGTTGCCTGTGGCAGTGGAGCTTTTGGCCGGCCCGGAGCCGCCGCCGGGTCCGGTGTTCGGACAGATGACCGAATCGAGCGTCGCGCGGCTGCTGGTTGGTTTTGAAGGTTCCCAGGTCGAGGTCGAGTGGATGGTCGAACAGATTCGCAAAGAGTGGGGCGAGCTGGGTATCTCCGGAACAATCACCACCCACCAGCCCGGTCCGGCCGGTGCT
>DAOWNK010000085.1 GCA_030642635.1 Pirellulales bacterium | reverse complement strand
GTAGCCGGCAGGTGTGGCCAATTCCCGATCTTGAAATTCCCCGGGCGATGTGATACATTCGTTCATATGGTGCAGTGGTATGCACATTGCTCACTGAAAATTCGGCCCGTCTTAGTTTAGCCGGTGTGCGTGCACGCCGTGTGGTCTTCCTGGATAACGTTGTGCTTACTTCACTCGGCGTGCAAGCACGCCGGCTAAACGGGCAAAAAATGTGGCCGCCATTTCATATAACCCCGATGAATCGGGACACTACGAACGGCTCTGTGGCCAAAACGTTGCCCGGCTTGTAACGATTATGCGGCCGTGTTTTCTTTTCGCAACGTGCGATGTTGAAAAAAATCCCCATGTTGCCCAATTGCGTGCTATCTTTTTATAGTTGAGCATTGTGCAACCAGCCGAAGGCCGGGGATTTGGCCATGTGGCGTTCATGGAAGAGGAGCCGATGGGGTTATGCCGTGCTGTTGCTATGCGCGGTTATGACCTGCGGATGCGCATATCTCAGACCGCCGCAGATCGACCCGACCGGCGAGCGAATCTTTGCCACCCCGCCGATTGCCGCAACGCCATGGTACCGCGACGTGCCCGGCGGGCAGCTACCTTGGGACGACCTGTCCGTCAGACTTTCACCGCATCGGACCGTCGCACCGGTCGGCAGCGAGGTGGTCCTGCTGGCCGGCGTCTGCGGGCCGGCCGGATACCTAAGCACCAACCGGCGGCTGGAGTGGTCGATCGCCCCGGGCGGAGCAGGGCATTTTGTGGCCGTCGGCAAAAACGGGCTGATCGACTACCTACTGGGCGACTTCAACCGGCCGCGGAAAATCGACAACACCTTTGCTGTCGGCAGCACGTCGCGGAACTACCTGCGGCTAAGCCGTGGAACGCCGACTACTACCGACGACGTATGCGTGCGGCGCGGGGAAGGGTGGATTACCGTCACCTCGCCGGTCGAAGGTACAAGCCACGTTGCCGTCTACGCGCCGGAGGTCTACCCCTGGGACGCTCGGACACGGTCGGCGACGATCCACTGGGTAGACGCCCAGTGGCGATTCCCACCGCCGGCGATCAACCCGGCCGGGACCACGCATACGTTCACCACGTCGGTAATGCGCCACAGCGACCAGGAGCCGTGCGTCGGCTGGCTGGTGCGATACGAGATCGTCGGCGGTCCGCCGGCCGGGTTCGCGCCGGACGGGACAGCATCGATCGAGGTGACGACCGACTCGGCCGGCCAGGCGTCTGCCGAAATCTTCCAGAAGCAACCATCTCACGGCACCAACCAAATCGCAGTGAAGGTAATCCGGCCCGCAGCCATGGGAGGAGCCGGCGGAAAACGGCTGACGGTGGGCGAAGGAACCACATCGAAAACCTGGACCGCAGCAGGGCTGGCCGTCCGAAAGACCGCACCGGCGACGGCCGGCGATGGAACCACGATCACTTACCGGATCGAAGTGACGAACCCCGGCGATCTGCCGGCGGAAGACGTGCTGGTGACCGACGTGCTGCCCGATGCAATCACGTACATCGACGCCACACCGCCGCCGGAGTCGACCGGTAAAAGACTGCAATGGAGGGTCGGGCAACTCGCAGCGGGACAAACACACACGATTGAATTGAACTGCCGTGCGACCGGCAAGGGGAGCGTGGCCAACTGCGCCGATGTCACTGCGGCCGGAGGGCTGAAGGCACGCGACTGTGCAACCACCACCGTCATGGGCGCCACGGTCGACGTAAAGGTGACCGGCCCGTCGCAGGCGACCGTCGGCAGCAACGTCACATTCGTCATCGTTGTGGCCAACCGCAGCCAGGCGCCCAGCGGCAAGCTGCTTATTAAAGACCGATTCGGCGAGGGCCTGGAACATGCCGCGGCGGCAAGCCCCATCGAACGCGACCTGGGCACGCTGGCGCCCGGCCAGTCGCAGCGGATCAAGGTGACATTCCGCGTGACCAGACCCGGCAGGCTGTGTCATACGGTCGAGGTAAGCGGTGCAGACGGGGTCGTAGCCAGTGCCCAGGGGTGCGTAACGGTCGCTGCCGCCCCGGGCGTTACACCGACGCCGAGCACCGGGTTCGGCGTACCTGCACAACCCACCGAGCAACCTGCTGTGCAACCTCCGGCCGGACGACCCTCCGTGTCAGTCAAAAAGACCGGGCCAAGTGAACTCGGCGCCGGGCAGACCGCGCGATTCGCCGTCGAGATTACCAACGACGGCCAGGTGGAACTGACCAACCTGAAGGTAACCGACCGGTACGATCCAGCCCTTTATCCGAAGATGGCTACCGATGGGCACAAGTTCGAGAACAACCACCTGGTGTGGACAATCGACCGTCTGGCGGTCGGCCGGACGACCAAGCTGGAAATCCACTGTCGCTGTCTTCAACCGGCCGAACGAACGTGCAACCGCATCACCGTCGAATGCAAGGGGGGCGCCACTGCCGAAGATGAAGCGTGTCTGGCGATCCGTACCGCTGAAGGCAAACTGAACATCGAGGCGGCCGACCTGTGCGATCCGGTCCGGTTGGGCAAGGGGCTGACATATGAGGTCCGCGTATCGAACGACGGCGCCGCCACGGACGGCCAGGTGGTCGTCGTGGTGACCGTGCCGCCGGGCATGATGCCCGTGCCTATCGGGACCAACGGACCGAAGCAGATACGCTACGAGATCGACGGCCGGACAGTCCGCTTCGAGCCGGTTGCCGAGATTGCCCCGGGCGAGAAGCTCTCGTATCGCATCCGTGTGAGCACGTTGCGGGCCGGCAAGGTGAGCTTTCGCGCCGAGTTGACCAGCCGAAACCATCCGCAAGCGGTCACAGCGGAGGAGACGACCGAAGTGTTTCAGTAACGTGTAACGGTCTGGCTCGCCCCAGTACCGTTGAATTAAGGCCAGAATTGGCATCAACACAGTGGCAAACACAGTGGCACCGGCGTCTCGCCGGTGGTGCATAAGTATTGGTATTGCTTCGAGTTGCGTCACACCGGCGAGACGCCGGCGCCACTGATTTTATCCCTTAATTCAACTAATATTGCAACTTAAACTCGCAGAAAAGCAAGAAGTTCACAATGACCGATTCGCTCACGCCACGCAAGTTCAAGCTCAAGGGATTCACGTCACTGCTGTTGACGTTTTCGTTTTTGGTAATAGGTTTCACCGGGGTGATGCTTTACTTCACGCCAAAGGGAAGGGTTGCACACTGGACCGGCTGGACAATGCTCGGTCTGGATAAGGACCAGTGGAGCGCGATCCACATGACCGGCGGTCTGCTGTTTCTGATCGTTTCCAGCGTACACCTGTATTTGAATTGGGGTATCTTTTGGAGTTATCTGAAGAAGAAGGCCGCGGCCGGAATTCACCTTAAATGGGAACTGGTTGCTGCGATGTTGATCGTTGCCGTGGTCGTGACCGGCACGCTCTCGGAAGTGCCGCCGTTTAGCTCGGTCATTAAACTGAACGACCAAGTCAAGGTGTACTGGGCCGGCCTGGCGCCCAAAGCGCCTATCCCGCACGCCGAAGACCTGACGCTTGAAGCATTTGCCGACGAGATTCGACTCTCGATCGACGAAGTCACCTTGGCATTACGCAAGGAAGGGTTCACCGTGGACAACGTGCATATGAAGCTCAAGCACATCGCCGAGCGGAACGGGGTCGCTCCGAGCGACCTGCACGCGGCCGTCATCAAGCATTTTCCACAGGCAGCGAAGAAAAAGAGGCGGGGAGCAGGGTGTAGACAGGAACAGAATTAAGGGGATCGGGGATCGGGAATAGGGGATCGGGGCTGGATACGCTTCAATCTGACTCCTGCCCCCCGAACCCCGATCCCCGAACCCCGACAACTACTGATACTGCCGGGCGGTTCGCTCCGCACGGTCGGCAACCATGCGGCGCAGCTCGGCCGGCTCGATCACTTCGGCCTGATCGCCGTAGCCGAGTATCCACCACGATATCTCGTTCAGCCCGGATACCGTTACGCGGAAATCCAGCGTGCCGTCGTCGTTGAACATCACACGCTGGGTCTTATGCCATGCCACCTCGGCGACGTTCTGTGCGACCATCTTGCTGAATCGTATCAACACGTCACGATCTTTGCCCGGCTCCGGGATCAGGTGCCAGGCGTTGCGTAGATAGCGATCCAGCGAGAAACCGCGTGGGATATGATACTGGTCTTCCAGCACTTCGGCCTCGAGAATCCGGCCCACGTTGAATGTTCGCGTGGCCCGATGCAGCGACGAGCGGCCTACTACGTACCAACTCCTGCGGCTGAAGAATACGCAGTAGGGGCTGAGCCGGGTGTTGACGACCTTCCGCTCGGCAAGGCTGTCGTAGCGGATTCGCACGCAGTGGCGCTTGGCGACCGCCTCGAGCAACTGTTCGTAGATCGGTCGTTGTCCGAACAATGGGTTGCCCGGCGGAGACTTGATCTGTATCGCGTCGGCCACGTTGCGTAACTGTTCGGCCAGCCGGTGTGGCAGTGTGCTTTGCAGTTTTACGGCGGCGCTACGCGCTGGACCGAAAAACGGCAATCCCCACCCGTCGCCCATTTCGTGGCACAGCACGATAAGCGCAAGGGCCTCTTCCGGGGTGAAATTCGTTGGAGCGAGATAATAGGAGCTTGGAATCCGGTGCCGCCCGTGCTGCTCGTCGTAACTCAGCGGCAGACCAGATTCACGTAATATCTCAAGGTCGCGAAAGATAGTCCGCCGAGTAACGCCGCACGCCTGGGCCAACGCATCAACGTTGTACCCTTTTCCAGCCTGCAACAGGCCGATCAGCTTTAGCAACCGATGGATTCGCGACAGGTTCATAAGTGGTGTCGGTGTTTGGTGCGGACAGGTACGAGTCGGGCACAGGCATGGGCACCGGTGGCTCGGCAGGCACCTTCATGGGTTGCGGCGCCGGGGTCGGGAGCAACTCCGGACCCATTTCCATCGGCACCGGAACATCCAATTCCACTTCGCCGTCGAATGGCATTGCCCCGCTGTCTACCGGACAGTCGATCACCTGCCCGCCGCCGGCTTGCTGGTTGTACGGACCACGACTTATAACCTTCGGCCGGGTGAAACCGTAGTCGAGGTAGCAACTGGCGTCGCGTGCCCGGGCACGGCCGTGGGCGTCGAAGTACGCCTTGCCCGGCCATGGGCCTTCGCTTAGCTGCACTCCATTATACTCCAACAACGACCCCTTGCGGAAGTGTACCTGGGCGATAGCCATGTTGTAATCGACCAGCGAACGATAGACGGCGCTTTCGGCCCTGGCCAACTGCTGCTGGGCCTTCAAAAGCACGTCGAGCGTGATTGTCTCGGTCTCGTAGGCGGCCGCCACCGCCTCGACCTGTCGCTGAGCCGCTACTCGGCGGTTGAAATTCGTCCGGCTCAGCACGTGCTTGGCCTCCAACTCGCGGATCGCGTAGGCCAACTGGTGCGACAACTCCAATTCCTGCTCCTGCAACCTGGCTCGCTCTCGGGCAATGTTCAACTGTGCATGGCGGACGCCGGCCATTTCCTTACGGAAACCGATCGGCATACTTAACTCCAACCCAAGGTGCCATTCCTGGTATTGGCCGTTTGTCATGCACTGATATGCGTTCGAGCCGGGCTGTGTAGGATCGCCATCGCCGCCGCGCGAGTCGATCAGGTCGTTGCCCAGTCCCAACCACCGGTATCGGCCGATGGCATCGAGCCGCGGCAGCAGGTAGTTTTTCGCAGCGATCATCTCCAGTTCGCGCCGCTTGACGAGCCACTTCTGCTCGCGCAGCTCCACGTTGCGGCACAGCGCCTCGGCAAGCGCCTCGCGCCAATCGAACGATACCTTGGCGGTGGTAGGCTCGTCGGCCGGCCGGATCAACCGTCCGTCGGTTGCCGCCAGGCCCATGATGTATCGCAACTTCGCCTCTGCCGCATACAACGAGTTGAGCGATTCCTCTACCGCTGCGCGGAACATGAAATACTGCTCGCGTGCCTGGGCCTCCTTTTCGGCCTCGCCGCCGCGTGCACTGACTACGTACAGTGCGTAAATCTTCCGCCAGGTCTGCAACGCGCTGTCGCGGCCGGCGATGACCGTGTCGAGTTCTCGATAGGCGTAATAGACCTCCCAGTAGGCTATCTCCACGTCGGAGACCAGGTTCCGCACGCCGGCCTCGAAATCGGCCAGGGCGATGTCGGTGTCGATCCTCGCTAGCATCACGCCGTTGTTGAAGCCGGGTATCGCACCCGGGCCGGCAATGCGGTTAAACTGCACGCCGTTACCCTGTAAGAACGGCTGACGGAACTCGGCCTCGAGGTTCACGTTCCAGTCGCTGTGGTACTGCCGGATGCCAAGTGGTGCAAGTGGTGTGTTGTTCAGATCATAGTCAACATTGTGACGTATGGTCCACGTACCGCCTGTGGCCGCCGTCTTCTGCAATTGTGCTTGAAAACTCCCAACATCCTGTTGATATACGCTCGGGAACAGTGGGTTGTCGGAACGATAGTTCCTTGGCGAATCGTTCTTTTCCCAGAACACGCTGGTTGTAAACTGCGTGTCGAATGCCGCAAGCGCCGCCTCGACGCCCATACGCGGGTTGCTCTCGGTGATCGCAGGATCGTAGATCGTCGGGACCAGTTCGGGATTCTTGGCGATAAAGTCGGGCGGGCCGAGAATCTGGCCGCCGATCGACCGCATAACCTTGCTGTTGGCCAACGCACAGCGGACCGCCTCCTCCAGCGTCAAGTCCCAAATCTCCTTCGGCTCAGTATTGTCCAGCGAGAACGGGCGTATCGCACCGTCCACCTCACCGAGGCTCTCTTCCTGGAGGTCCGGCACTTCCAGATCGGTGGCCATGCCGATATAGTGCGACAGGTCGCCGTCTTCGCGGAAATAGAACGGCTGTTGCGGGTGGCATCCGGCCAGAAGGACCAGCGAGGCGATCATCGCCGCGCCGGGCAGTGGGAATCGGCGGCTCATGGGCTGCATTCCTGTTTAAGGCTTGCACCGGCGGTGGTGTAACGCATGGTGCCACTGCTGGCTTGTCCAGCAGTGCACGGTTGGACAAGCCAACCGTGGCACTCACGAGTAGTCATACCACCGTCGTTGGAAATTGGCTACAATTTCCCCCCTGGGCCGCCCCGTCGTCAGCGTGCGCACAGGGCGCGTGCCTCCAGACGGAGTAATCGGCAAACTTGATATCGGCAACTCAACCGTTAAACTTTGATACTTCTTTGTGACCGGCAAACACAATCTGAGCTGTGTATTTTGTGTATATGTTACTCTTTGTCTAGCTTCTTTGTGTTATCAATTTCGTTTAGCGGCTGGGCTTACTACAATACCGTTGATTAGTGGTAATATCAATGAAAACACAGTGGCACCGGCGTCCCGCCGGTGGAATACAAGTGTAGGTGTTGTCACGAGTTCTGTCACACCGGCGGGACGCCGGTGCCACTGTGTTGCTGTCAATTCTGCCCTTAATTCAACGATATTGTGGCAAGCACGGCGGCTGTTAAACAGTGAAGGAACCAAAAACTTGAAACCCGACAACGACGCTGTAGAGTATGTCCGGATGCTGGTTGAATACAACCGGCACGATACCGGGCTGGATCGCACGGGAGTGGAGCCGCAAGAAATCCGCTCGGTCGGCATTGTCGGTGCCGGAATGATGGGTACGGCCATCGCTGCGGTGCACCTTCGACGGAATCTGCCGGTGACGATTACCGACGCAGATCAGTCTGCACTGGCCACAGCAAAACATTCCTTGTGCAACGCCTCCGGGGGGTGTCATGTCGAAAGGCTACTCCACACGACCACAAATATTGCGGAAGTGGCGTGCTGTGACCTGGTAATCGAGTCGATTGCAGAAAACGTCACGGCAAAACAGCAATTGTACGGGCAGATGCAAGGCCACCTGGGCGAGGGGACAATCCTGGCGTCGAACACCTCGACGATCCAGATCGAGCGTCTAGCCGGCAATTTGGGTAACCCGGGCAAGTTCTGTGGATTCCACTTCTGCCACCCCGTCCAAGAACGTCCGTTGGTCGAGGTCGTCCGCGGCCCGGCCACCACCGACCGGACGATCGCCACAGCGGTTACACATGCCAAGGCAATCGAGAAGATGCCAATCGTCGTAGGCGATTGTCCTGGGTTCCTGGTAAATCGTCTGCTGCTGCCGTATCTGAGTGAGGCGTTGGAGATGCTGCTGGAAGGCGTATCGATCGAGGCCGTAGAGCGTGCGGCAACGGATTTCGGCATGGCCATCGGGCCGATCAGGCTGCTCGACGAGATCGGGCTGGACACGGTGCTCAACGGCGGCTGGATACTTGCGGCCGCTTTTCCGGACCGCGTCGCAGCCTCGCCGCTGTTGGTCGCCATGGTCAAGGCGGGTCGGCTGGGCTGCAAATCGGGTGCCGGGTTCTTCTCCTACGACGACGGATCGGACGATCCAACCACTGACGAGACGGTAGACCGGCTCATCGAACAGTGGTCCAAGGTACCGGTGAAACACACGCCGGAGATGATCGTCAACCGGATGCTGCTGCCGATGGTTGCCGAGGCGAGCAGGATTCTGGAAGAGGGCAAGGTACGCAACGCTCGTGACATCGATCTGGCGGTGATCTTCGCCCTGGGATTTCCCGTCCATTGCGGCGGGTTGTTTTTTTGGGCCGACACGTTACAGGTAATTCAGCAGCGTCAGTTGAAAGATGCCGGCGGTGGCACGTAGCGACGCCTCGTAGGCGAGTTGCCGTGCGGCGAGGTTCGAAATCACTTCTGCCAAATCGGCATCGTAGTCGTCGGAGATGGCCGTTTGTAGATCGACATCTTCTAAGTCCAGCCGCGTTTGCATGACGTCGAGTCCCTGCTGCCTTGTGCCGAGTTCCGCCCTCACAAAGTTCAGGTTGGCCATACACTGGTCCAGCATTTCAATAGCACGCTCGATCTGCAAGACGTCATTTGCTTCCAGGGCGTCGGTCAGACGCAACAGGGCAGTGAATATGCCTTCGGTTTCATGCGGGTTGGCGTCCAGTCCGGTTAGGGTTTGAGTGCCGCCGTCAATCTGCACCTCGGGTCCGCCGTCTTGGCCATCCGGTGCAACCAGCCCGAGCCGAACGGCCGCAAGGCTGCCGAATGTACGTTCGACGGTAAGTGCACCCGGTCCGCCGCAGTCGTCGATCAACTCGATTCCGTTACCGAAGGCGGCAAGCTGCGCGACCAGGCCGGCCGGGGCATTGTCGTTGATCTCAGTTAGAACCTCTCCGATATTCGTCATGTTGGAGACGTCAATTTCGATTACATCGCCGTTTGACGTGGTGACGGTAAAATCGGTCCCTTCTGCATCCGCCAGGCCTGCCCCGTAATCGAGGTCTTCCAATCGCGTTGCTTCGGTGAAAGTGCGCAATCCGAGTTGCGTTGCAGTAGTACCGCCGTTTTCACCGATCATGAAGTCGCCGCCGCTTATGAGCGAGTGGACGTCGATTCCAGTGGCGTCGTCGTTGATTTCGGCCAGCACACCTGCGTCGGATGTGTTGAGGATGTTGATGATATCTTCGATGGTTTCCGCATCGGCCAAATTGATGAGGTGTGTCTGACCGGAGTTGACGATTTTCAATCCGGAGTTTTTATCCAGCGGCGTTCCGCTGCCGCCGGCGGTCGTTCCGGCAGGATCGCCCGGCGCCGGTACGGTAATGATTCTTTGTCCGCCGTCTTGCTCATCGAGCGGATCGAGCCTGGCGGTAATCGGCGAGGTTTCGGCGTCATAAGCGTCCGTCACCGCCGCCACTACGTGACAGGCTTGTGTATGGTCTGTCTTGACCGTGACTGTAAGCGTGTGAGCGACCGGGTCGTACGTGGCCTGTTCGTCGACGCCGGGTGTGACGACCGAGCCGTCGTCGAGGAAAATTATCTCGACGCCGTCGAACTCCGTCCCGAGAGTGTCTGCCTCGAATAGAATGTCGTTATCGGAACCGCTGGATCGGACCACCACGCTGGAACGCGTGCCGAGGACGTCGTCGAGTTGTGTGGTGGGCCGGACTATAGGGTCAAGATCATTGCCGACGACCGGCAAAGCAGTTCCGGTTTCTGTCAGTATTCCCAACTCGTCGGCTGTGGTGCCGCCGACCTCGCGTATGGTCATCAGGTCGCCCGGATCGCCAAGGAGTTCTATTGTCAGCCCGGTGGCGGTGATTTCGACGTTGAGCTGTTTCCCTTCCGGCGGATTGTTTCGGATCATCAGTGCGACGTCGCCGACGGTCTCTGCACTGCTAAGATCGATGATGCTGGTCTGGTCGCCACCGGTAATTGAGATGCTGCCCGGCGATATTCCCAGTCCGCCGCGCAATTCTGCAAGCCGTGTGTTAAACGTCAGTACCGGACCGAGGTCAATCGTTCCGAGCACCGACTCGGAGATCACGCCGAAGACCTCGTCGCCGTTCAGGTTGGTGTCGAACAACAGGTCGATGTCGGAATAGCTTTGCAGGTGTCCGCTGTCCCCGTGGTAGCAAACGTATTTCGGGTCGACCGACTCGAACGGGCGCACGTCGGTTTTCCTGCCGGCGAACAGGTATCGGCCGCGGAACTTTTGATTCCCGGCGTCGAGCAGTTGCTGGATCGCCTGCTCTACTTCATGGCGTGTGGCCTGTCGTTGCATGTCGGTGACCGTCGTATCGAGCGCGCCGAGTGCAACGCCGCGGACCTCCGCCAGCATGTTCGAGATAGTCGACAGCGCCGTGTCGGTCGCCGTCAGGTACGACTGATTGGTCGACAGGTTGGTTTGGACCTGCTCCTTACGTTCCAACAGCCGTTGCAGGCTGACGATCCGCGAAGCAGCATCGGGATCTTCGCTGGGCGACTGGATACGGTATCCGGTGCTTAGCTGCACTTGCAGCTTGAACATATCGAGCTGGTCCGACTGCACCTGACCCAGCAGCCGCTGGCGGATGAACATGTCGCTGACACGAGTTGTCGGGATGCCGATAGTAAGGCCCATGGTTCGTTGATTGGGGCTGGGGACTGGGGGCTGG
>DAOWNK010000272.1 GCA_030642635.1 Pirellulales bacterium | reverse complement strand
GGTTTGAAGACCACTACACCATTCAATTTCGCAACTATTCGGTCAGCGAACACGAGTTGGGACCGCATGAAATTTTTGTGCCACCGCCTGCCAGCGACCTGTAGAAACAGTCCTGAGAAACTGTTATTTCAACAGTTGTTTCATCGCAGTCATCAGAACTTTTTCGACCTTTGGCGACGTGAACGATGAATTGTCGCGGGTTTCGTAACCGCCTTGCCCGTAAGCGATTTCAGTCCCAATATAACCGGGGCCATATTCGCCGTAAGCGGCCATGCAGACAAAACGATGGGGGCTTAACTTTTGCGCAGCCAGTTGATACTCGACGAACAACTCGCCCGGCATGTGCAACACCTGTGCCGGGCCGATCTGGAGGCAACTAAGGTCGATCCGGCGACCGGCTCTGTCGAGATACAACCAGGCCAGTTTGCGGACAGTAAGCACTCGCTGGCGAGTAGATGTCTTTGTGTTGTCGATGATCTTGAGTAACTTCGCCTCATTGTAACTCTTGCTAACCGGCAACCGAACCGGGAGAGATCGCCAGCCCACGTCCGCCGCGGTAATCGGCACTTTTTTCTGCGTCTCCCATGCGGTCTTCATGCCGGCGGCAAGCCGCTTGGACAGCCTGGGCCGGGTTGCCGGCGTATTGTCGTTGTACTTGCCGACTGCTATATCGCCGCCGGCGCCGTTAAAGTGGACGTGAGCCGCTTCTGTCACCGCAGCCTCCCGCAATGCCCGAGCATGGCCCATGATCTCTGAACTGACCCCGCCACTGCCGTAAGAAGCACACGGATGGCAGGCGTAATAGGTGATCGAGACCAGCGGCTGCTGGCCGTCCCAAAAGCTGAGTAACCGGACGTAAGGATCGATCAGTCCCTCGGGCGCGGCCTTCATTTCTGCGGTCCCGCCACCGCTGCCGCGCCAGAACCGGAGCTTGCCGTCGGGCGTTAGCACGCGGCGTGTGGAGGCGACCTTTTCCACCTTGCTCAGGCCGTAGCCAAGGTGTGTTACCGGTTGTGCACCTTTGACGGCCTCGCCGGCGGCCTTGGCCACGCGCTCGATTGCCTTGCGTCCGACGATCGGGTCGAACATCTTGCCGCTCAGTCCGTGCGCGACCAGAATCTCTTCCGTCGAGGCGTCGATACCCGGCGCGTTGTGTTGGTGGACATAGTGTACGCTCACCCGATCTTGGACAGTTCCCACGGCTTCCGCCAGTGCGTCCCTGGCGGCATCGTGCGAGGCGTTGCTTATGCCGATCCAATCGAATGCACACAGTACGATCGGCGGTCCCTCGGCCAGCAGGATGATCCCACGCGCCGTCAATGGATCGAGAATCTTTTTTGCCGGCGTACCGTACCCGTGGCACAGCAGACTACCCAGCGGCGGCGTAACGTCGGCTTGAAACGTGGCGAGCTGAAGCGGCTTGGACGTTTGGGCAGCACCGGCGTATGCGACCGACAGCGGACCGCCGACCAAAACAGAGGCCAAAAAATCACGTCGTTGCATTGGTAACACCTTTACCATGTTGGACTATGGTGTGCTTGTAAGTTCAAAATCGAAACGGTTCTTTTGCCCGACCGTTACGGTTGCTTCAAGCGTGTCGGATTCCTTGAACCTGACGGGGGCCTGCCGGGCAATGCGGCCCAATTGCGGATCGTCGATCATTTCGCCGGTTTCTCGAAATGCCTGTATTGTAACGATATACTTGCCCGGCTTCAGGCCGTTGTCGGCCGGCAGCTTGAATACCCCGTCATGAATCGCACCGCCGGAGCTGTTAGCTTGCATTCCGGCGGTCGGTCGAAAATTTATCAAGCCGCTTTCCAGCGGTTGACCGTCAACGGTTACCGTACCGGTGACACCCTGCCGGCCGTCTCTGCCCATGCAGCCTGCAAGCGGCAGCAGTGCGACGATCAACAGTAGTGCAGTAGTGCGATATGGCAACATGATAATTATCACTTCAAAACTTGCCCGATATCACCTCGCCGCCATCGGGTGTGGCCAGCGCCCACTAAACGCGCTGTGCCACCGTCTCGGATACGAACCGCACGCTGCCGTCGCACAGGCCCAGCATCACGCCGTCCGGGTGATAGCTCCGCGCGGTGTGCAGTTCCATGTTCTGCTCCGAGATATGCACACACGGCGCCTGCTTCGGGTTGTTTTCGCCACAGATGCGAACCAGGTCGGGTGTCGGATCGTTCGGCGTGTAGTCGTGCATGTAGATCGGTCCTTCGTCGTAGCTGAACACGGCGCGGATCGTATACTCTCCGCCGCTTATCAACTCGCTTAGCAGTGCCGTGCCGGACGTGCCGTCGGTGATATCCGCTATCCTGGCGCCGCGGTTATAGCCCAACACGCCCGGATAGCGGTTTCCGGCATCCGGGTCCCAAGGCAGCGTTCTTGAGATAGGCGCCTCCATTCGTCCCAGCCCGAGGTTGCCGCCGTAGGAGATGCGGCCAAATTTTGTGTCATTTACAGACCACAGATAATATTCGTTTGAACTCGGGTCGGAGGGGCACTGAAATGCGGCAATTTGCGCACTCCTGATGTGCTTTTGGCTCTGATTCGGATACGGATTGCCCGGACCTGGCGGACCCCAGTCAATATCGTCGTAGAGTGCCTGTTGCTCTATGTACGGGAACAGACGCACGCACCACGTCCACTCGACGCCGTCAGGTCCTCCCGACCCGTAGTTGCCGTTCATCGCCCCGTATCCCATCGGAAAGGTTCCCCATGCGGCGTGGTAGCCATGGAACGCCAGGCCGAGTTGTTTCAGGTTGTTACTGCACTGTATTCGCCTGGCCGCTTCCCGAGCAGCTTGCACCACAGGCAGCAGCAGTGCAATCAGGATGCCGATGATCGCGATTACAACCAAAAGCTCTACGAGCGTAAAAGCGGATTTTGGATTGCGGATTTATGATGTGTGGTATCGGCTTGTTTTCCTTAGCGGTCAATTCAATCGGAGCATGTATTATGGATCGTGAGCAAATGCGGGATCGGACCAAAAAGTTCGCACTACGGATCATCAAACTTGTCTCCAAGCTGCCATCAGGCCGGCTGGGGGATGTCTTGGGACGACAACTCGCCGAGTCAAACACGATCAAACGTTCACTGTTGGAGGCTCTGATAAAGGAATGCGACGAACTGGTCGCCATCCTCACGGCCACCGGCCGCACTGCAAAACGCAGCCGGTGACCCCTCCAATCCAAAATCCTACTTCCTAAATCCCAAATCCTACTTTCGCCGTCGCCGTAGCAGCAACAGACCGAGCAGACCGGATGCCAAAAGCACAATCGTCGACGGCTCCGGCACGGCCAGCAAATCGCCTTGCGACAACACGGTGTCCGTCCACCGCACCTCGTCAATTAGGCCCGGGAATTTCTCAGATAGGTTGTTGTAACAACCAATGTTGAAATCAGCGGTTGGGTCGTTCAGGCCGGTAATGCTATGGTTGATGGTGCTTGAGGTCTGCCACGTATCGGTTTCGAGGTTCTTGATATAGAATTTTACCTCGCCGTTGTTCCCTAACGTGGCGTGCTTGAATGTCCCGGCTACGAAGTAGTCCGTATTCATCGCGATGGTCATGGCGGAGCCTGAGGTAACAGCACTAAAATTACTACCTCCGTAACCAAGGTAGAATCTCAGTTGGCGGGCGTAGCTGGCGTCAGTGTTATTTACTACGTCGAATACCCAGGATCCATTGGAAGTGGAGGCGCCCTACTGCGACGCGATCGCCTTCCCACCGGCAGTGTCATCCCCCGTCCTGACAATATATGCTTCGATGGTGAAGTCAGTGACGGCGAATTTGGTCTCGTCGGCACGTTTGAAGTAATCGTAGCCGTCGAGGCTGGCGACCTTGGCGTTCGCCAGACCGTTCTGTGGGATGGGGTTATCGAATTTAGCACCGTCTCCGGCGCCAGGCAGCGCCACTTGCGTCGGATACGTAGTGGGTGTGCTTCCGTCGCCCTTGGTCAGTGTAAACCCGTTGCCGGACGAGTCGGTGACGAAACCGGTGGCATCGCCCTCGAAACGCCAGTAGCCGATCGTCTCTGCACTGATCGTCGATGCGCCGAGCATCAGGATTACCGCCGCAACAACGGCCAACGATACATGTTGTGTCTTAACGTACTTCATAACTT
>DAOWNK010000299.1 GCA_030642635.1 Pirellulales bacterium | reverse complement strand
GATTCTCCGAAACGAATTATCGACGATTACCCACATATGGTTGCTCCCACGAAAAATCATCGGCCTGGCCAAAAGCCTCATGGCGTTGGCCACGTAGCAAAGTTCATTTCTCAGAAAGTGCAGTTACCACCACACGGGCGGGAAACGCATGACACCGCAAGAGTTCATCGCCAAGTGGCAGCGTGCCGATCTGTCCGAACGCAGCGCGTGTCAGCAGCACTTTCTCGACTTGTGCGACGTGCTGGGCCAACCGAAGCCGGCCGAGGCCGATCCGGACGGCGCCTGGTACACCTTCGAGCGAGGTGTGAGCAAGACCACTGGCAAAAGGGGCTGGGCCGACGTTTGGATGCGTAAGCATTTCGGCTGGGAGTACAAAGGCAAGCACAAGAACCTCGACGTCGCATACCAGCAATTGCTCCTGTACCGCGAGGATCTGGAAAACCCACCGCTGCTGGTCGTTTGCGATCTCGACCGATTCCATATCCACACCAACTTTACCGGCACTGCGAAGCGAGTCTACAAGTTCGACCTCGAAGGATTTGCCGAGCCGGACAATTTCGATGTGCTGCGCAAGCTCTTTACCGACCCGGAATCGCTGCGCCCGGGCCTTACCACCGATAGCATTACCCGCCAGGCGGCCGAGCGGTTCGGGCTGTTGGCCGACGGGATGCGGGTGCGTGGGGTGGAGGCTCCTGCGGCGGCACACTTCTTGATGAAGTTGATGTTCTGCATGTTCGGTGAGGATATCGCCCTGCTGCCCGAAAAGATATTCACCCGCGTGCTGGCCGGCAGCAAAAACGCCCCGAAGCAACTTGCCGGGCGGCTCCGTGCGTTGTTTCAGGCCATGGCCGACGGCGGCTACTTCGGGGCCGATGAGATAATGCACTTCAACGGCGGATTGTTCACCGACGCCGACGTGGTCGAGCTGCGCGGCGAGGAGATCGAAGAACTTATCCGTGTGAACGATTACGATTGGGCCGACGTCGAGCCGTCGATTTTCGGCACGCTGTTCGAGCGGACCCTCGACCCGGCCAAGCGGTCGCAGATCGGCGCCCATTACACCAGCCGCAAGGACATACTAACACTGCTGGAGCCGGTGGTTATGACGCCGCTACGGCGCGAATGGGCCGAGGTGCAGGCGAAGTGCGAACGGCTTTGGGAAAAGGTCCAGGCCGAAGCGCCGAAACGCTCGGCCAAGGCACGAAAGCCCTCGAAGGCGGCCCGCGACCACGAACGGCTGCTGTTGGATTTCGTCGAGCGGCTTGCCCATGTGAAGATACTGGACCCGGCGTGCGGCTCGGGCAATTTTCTCTATGTGGCGATTAACCTGCTACTGGATTTGGAGAAAAAGGTAATCTCCTACGCGGCCGGCCACGGTGTGAGCATATTGCCGCACGTCCGGCCCACGCAACTTGCCGGTATCGAGATAAACCCCTACGCGCAGCAGCTTGCCCAGGTGGTCATCTGGATCGGCTATTTGCAGTGGATGCACCACAATGGCTTCAAGGCGCCCACCGACCCGGTGCTGGAGCCGATTGAGAGCATCCACCTGATGGACGCCATTATTGATCTGTCCGACCCTGAAAACCCGAAAGAGCCGGACTGGCCAGAGGCGGATTTCATCGTCGGCAACCCGCCGTTTTTGGGCGGCAGTAGAATATGGGAAGAACTGGGACGCGAGTATCAGCAACAACTCTGGAGCCTCTACGAAGGACGACTGCCCGGGTTCTCGGACCTTTGCTGTTACTGGTTTGAAAAGGCTCGGCAACAAATTGCGGATGAGAAATGTAGGCGAGCCGGTCTTCTCGCTACCCAAGGTATTCGAGGCGGCGCGAACAGAGAGGTGCTCAAGAGGACAAAAGAAACCGGCGACATTTTCTTCGCTGTAAGCGATCGGAATTGGATTCTCGACGGTGCAAATGTCCATATATCCATCGTTGGCTTTGACAACGGCAACGAGGAGCTTCGTGAGCTCGACGGACAGCGCGTTTCAACGATCAACTCGAATCTGACCTCAACTGCGGATGTCACCAAAGCCCAGCGATTGGCGGCTAACGGCGATATCGCTTTCATCGGAACAAAGAAGGCCGGACCATTCAATATCCCCGAACAAGAGGCGCTGGAATGGCTCCAAATGCCCAATCCGCACGGCAAGCCCAATTCGGATGTCCTCAGACTCTGGGCAAACGGCAGCACCCTTGTTAAGCGAACGGACACCCAATGGATCATCGACAGCGGCGTCAGTTCCTCATATGAAGCGTTTGCTTTGTACGAAAAGCCTTTCTCGCATAGCCTCGAATTCGTCAAGCCGCAGCGCGACAAGAACAAACGACGTGTTCGCAGGGAGCGATGGTGGTTGCATGCTGAAACATGTCCAGCGATGAGGATTTCGCTGTTACCGCTGAGTCGCTATCTCGCAACGCCACGTGTCTCGAAGCATCGAGCCTTCGTATGGTTGCATCCGGCAGTCCTTTCTGACGACGGGGTTTTTGTCTTTGCCCGGTCAGACGACTACTTCCTTGGCGTTCTGCATTCTCGAATTCACGAAGTGTGGGCGTTGAGGCTGGGCACGCGGTTGGAAACGCGTCCTCGCTACACACCGACGACGTGTTTTGAGACGTTTCCATTCCCCGAACCGACGGACGAGCAAAAAGCGGCGATTGCCGAGGCGGCGAAGGAACTGGACGCCCTGCGCAACAACTGGCTCAACCCGCCGGAGTGGACCTGCCAGGAGGTGTTGGAGTTTCCCGGCTCGGTGGATGGCCCGTGGGCACGCTACGTCGATGAGCCGGACGACCGGGGCATCGGCACAGTCCGCTACCCGCGTATCGTCCCCCGCGACGAAGAGTGCGCCAAACAACTCAAAAAACGCACGCTGACAAACCTCTACAACCAGCGCCCCACCTGGCTCGACCTGGCCCACCGCCGCCTGGACGAGGCCGTATTCGCCGCCTACGGCTGGAACCCCGGTATGTCGGACGAAGAACTCCTGGCCGCCGTGCTTGCATTAAACCTCGAACGTGCTGCGGAGGAATCAGTCGCGTCCTAATCTATCTGCTGCCCACCGCAGGGCGAAAATGGTTCCCCCAGTGTCGCACATGGTAGGAGAACTGCTGGCAGTTGTCCGTACCACCATAGCAACAAGACCGCGCAACATCACCCAGTGGATCAGCCAATAACGGCTGCCATCAACGGTTTCTTGACAAGCTCTTTTCACTGACGATTGCCAAACGCGTTTACCTTCCACAATTCCCGAGAGCCAACGGTAGCCACTAGCGCATTGTATGACTTTAAGTTGAACACAAGTTTATGCCGATCTTGAAACTCCGGAGTACACATCCATGATTCCAAGAGACCTTTGTCACTAAAGATTATCTCTCGAAATGTATTGCCGATTGTCCTATTGCGAAACTCTAGTAGTTTGTGCTGTCTTATTGGCCGAGCCACGACTGCAGAATCAGGCGACGCTTTCATAGTTAGGTCAATCTCGAGAAGTAGGCGCGGCGACAATGCAACCAGAATATTCTGAGGAACTCCCAAGATTGGAGAGTCGCAAAGCGGGAAGCTATGTGTCTCCGTATTGTACAAGTTCCAGCAGGCCGTAGTGAGCGGCAACACTTGAGCGAACAAATAGTTCGTGTCG
>DAOWNK010000165.1 GCA_030642635.1 Pirellulales bacterium | reverse complement strand
CGGCACACTCTTCAGCCGGCTGATTCTGGACCTGAACCGGGCCTCGGAAGCGGTCCAGCGGAGCATCGCCGAGCTACGCGAGATGGCCGCCGGCCTGAAGGCCGTGTTTCTAGCGTTTTGCACCTAAAAACGGAAGAGCCGCATTTTTCTTTCTTTCCCCTTTTCCCTCCTTACAGATTTGTTTTCAAACAGCGAGCACATACTACTGCACTATGTGAACGAATGTATCAGATCGCCCGGGGAATTTCAAGAGCGTGAATTGGCCACACCCGCTGGTTATCGTCTTCCAAGTACACTGCTTCTGCGAAGCAACGCAGCCGGTTACTATCTTGCAAACAACGGTTTCTAGTTCTTTTCTGGCTTGGCCGCAAAATGGAGCTTGTCACGTGCACCGGCCAAGCGATAGACTTCCTCGATTTGCTCTTGTCCCGCTTCTTGCGTCTCGATGCAGAGTTCCCGGGGCGCGAGCATGGCCAAAAGTTCGGTCCGCGTGGTCACCGCTTGAAGGCCGGGTACGGTGCCGTGGCGCTGATTTCCTTGCCTGCTCACTTGCGATCCACCCGCCGACGCCACGACCACGCTTGAAATTCGCTCGTCCAACAATGCGGTCAGCAGCGCCACGTCGTCCACCTCACCAATACAGGAGATCAATTTGGCTTCCACGTTGTAGGATCGGGCAAGCAGATCGACCGATTCCAGCACGTGGCTCACGTTGTAGGCGGTGGGCGAGGTGCCCAGCAGGTACGCGGTCTCCTCGAACGGTACGGAGTCGATGGCCAACACGGCGGTGCCGGCGGCCAGGAGCTTGTCCACTGTTTGACTCTCAAGAGCTCCTTCCTTGGATCGGCTTTTGTGTAGGAACACGGCTATGGGCGAACTATCGACCTCGTCGGGGAGGATAAGGTAGGACGAGAGGCCCAACAGGCCGTATTTCAACTCGTGCACATCTGCGTTGCCGTGGCGGAACTTCTTGAGCGTTTCTGCCTTGGCGACTTTGCCCGAGTCGGGCATGTTCAGCAACTCGGCGACTTGCTTTCGCAACTCCCCTTGCCGCTTTGCCAGTGCTTCGGCAGTCTCGGGCACGACGAACCGAGCGGTTAATTACTTCTCTCTGGCCGCCATCCAGCCGGCTGCGCCGTATTCCGGCTTTGCCTCCTCGCCCGGCTTGAGACAACGGAGCGTTTCAAAGGGAAGCAACCGCACAGCGAAGTCCGGGGCCTTCGCCGCATAGAGCCGGTCGGCCGACCATGACTTGTCTTTGAACGGTTCCGGCAGCTCGGCCACCAGCGTCTGGCGCGAGGGCGGCCGGTCGAGCCGGCCGATCTGCTTTTGTGTCAGGTGTGGGAGGTCGAAGTGTTTTTCCACCCAGGCCAGTGCCGCCCGGTTCAGTTGAAACGGCTGGTGGCCGGCGCCGGGTGTTACGTGGATTGCAATGCAATCACCGCGGCCGAACAACTCGTACACCTTTTTTGCTTTCGCAAACGTGGTGCGTTCGAAGATGCTCACGTGCATCGGGCAGGCATCTTTCTCGCCTGCCAGCACCAGCGTTGCACAATGGGGCGCGCCCAGGGCGTAGAGTTCGGGGTCGTTGGCCACGCAGAGCAGACCGTCAGGACGCCAACAACAGCTCTGGCTGCCGACGATTTCTGCAAAGTTGCACGTCCACGCCGTCGGCAGGCTGAGGGTGATTCTCGGGTCGACCGCGGTGGCGTACTCAGTCAGCGTACCGCCCAGTGAATGGCCGGTACAGCCGATTCGCTTGGGGTCGACCTCGGGCCGGGCGACCAGATAGTCCACACCGCGGACGATATCGTAGGTCATCTTGCCGATCATAGAGATCCCCAGCCTGCGGCAGCGGTCGACTCGGTACTCAGCCCGATGGCCGCGGTACCCCAGGCGTCCCTGCTCTTCGCGCTCTTCGTCCCCGATCGGATCAGGGACCAGCACGACACACCCTGCTTTCGCGTACATCTGGCCGAAATACTGGTTGTACGTCGCGCTCTTGCTCCCGCCGTGTCCGCTGGGACAGATGAAAGCCGGCACGGGCGAAGATATTCCCTTGGGCACGTAGAGATTGGCCGTCACGCAGTTGTCCGGCTCGACCTGGTAAATCACCTTTTCAATCACGAAGTCGCCTCGGTCCAATACGCCCACGGTTCGGGCCTCCAGCGGCGCGTCTTCCGCCGGGAAGTGGAAGACCTCCTCGCGGAGCCGGCGACGCACAGCCAGGCTGTGCGCCAGCCACTGGTCGCGGGAGGAGGGAAAGCTGCCGCCCACTCGCTTTTCGGGCGAATTGCGGGCCCGCCGGCGCAGGTGGGCGTAATACTTTTCTACGACTGAGACGTAGTACTTTTTTGTGACAGTGCCGATAATACCGCCATAGTTGTGCGTCGCCTTTGGGGCCGGCGAGGCGGTGGTTTTCCGCTTTTCCAGGATGGGTTGCTTGAGGACCTTGCGATATTTGGCCAGCTTGGCTTCGAGTCGGGCGAGTTGTTTCTCATTGAACGACCTCGTGTAGAAGTAGCCAACCTTTTCCCTGGGGTCATCGGCTATACCCGCTCGTTGCGATAGCGCTGGAGGTGTTCCAGGCACGCTCTGCCCACCTTTACACCTCGTTGGAGTTGCTCGACTGCGTCCGGAAGTTGTGCGGCGGCCAGCAGCTTTGTCGCCTTGCGTGCCGCATCCTCTCTGGTCCAGGCGAGCTTGAGATAGTCGATGCAGATTCGGTCTCGGCGGATTCTCGCCCGCACCGCCTTGCCGGCCGCGGCCTTCTCGCCGACGGAAAGCAACTCGTCGAGTTTCCGGATTTTCTTTTCCGGGATGTTTAGGTTGCATCGAATCTTTTTTTCTTCCACGACGTTCCAACTATATGAAAAGCGGCCCATGGACTCGAGATATTCAAAGTACGCCTGCATTGGCCCGGCGGCCTCGGCGTAATAATGGCCATAGTAGTCCGCAAGGACGTCTTCCAGTGGCAGTGTGGGATTCCAAATCAGTCGGGCGAAAACCCAGTAGTTGACTGCGTAAGCGGTCCAGTTATCTAATTCGCACTGCGAGGCCACGCCGGCCAGCCCGAGCTTGTGAATGGTCTTCAACTCATCGTCGATTGCTTTTGGACACGCCCAGGGAAACGACCGGTCGCTGTACGAGCCCATGTAATATTCGTAAAGTGCAACCTCTTTCACTCCGCTGGCCAGCCAGCCTTTGAGGCGATTCACCTTGGGCGGCGGCCAGGTGGCGATGGTGCACAGCGTATTCTTGCCGAACACTTTCAGCCGCTCGGGTGGGGCCGAAGCATGGCTATAAGAGAGGAAGCTGATCCGCTTGTCGGGCAATACCTTGTAGACCCGCTCCGCTACGCGATTGATGTACAGCATATACGCGTCGGTTTTCGACCCGATGGCCTTGCACGCCTCGCACTCGCAATAGCCATAGCCGTCGTTCGTGTAAAGGCTGATGATGTCGGCCTCGGGATTCGCCCGTGAGAATGTGATGATCCGCTCGGCCGTCAACTCGGCCAACTCCTCGTTTGAAAAGCAGAGCTGCGCCCGTGGTCCCTCGATGGCCACCAGGCCGCGTTTGCCGTTGACCAGGGCGAAGAACTCCGGCTTTTTCTCGTAGAATTCCTTGGGCGGGGTCCAGACATAGGAGGCGTGGTGGCCCGCCTCAATGAGCATGCCACGCTTCTGAATTGCTTCAAGTAAACCGGGCGTCTGCTTGAACTCGGAGTAAAGTTGTCCCTTGTAGCCCTTGGCCGGGTAAAGCGTGACCAGGAAACAATTCATCCGGTTCTTAGCCATCCAGTCGATCCAGTCGGCCGTCTCCTCGGTCACGAAGGCGTGGTGCATGAATGTGCGGTACGAAAAGGCTGGTTTCTCGATCTGATTCAACGGTGCAAACTTCAAAGTCGACCGTTTCGGGATCACCTCACCGTACTTGCCTGGAAAGCACCAGCGGCAGCCGAGCCGCTCCAATAGCGCGTAAGCCGCGTAGAGGGTAGCTCGTCCCGTGGCCCCGGCCACCACGATGTTGGGGCCGACCGTCTTCACTACGAAACCTTCGTCGCCAAGTTCCAGTTTGTTGACGCCTGCTTCAACAAACGTGCGGTCATGGTATTCTCCGACGGCGGCCCCACGGCGATCACCGCGATTTGCACGTCGGTGTCGTCGGTAACGATCGGGCAAACGGCCCCCGACATTTTACGGATCGTCTGCTGAAGTTCATCCGCCGCGAACCTACTTGGCCGGCAGCATTTCTTTCCCACAACAATGCTCATTCGCGGCCTACCGGCCTCGGTGATCGTGCCGTGCTGCTCTTCTGCCCCGGCGGGTGAAAGAGTGGACATGCCGAGAATAACGGCCACAGTAAAAAGCGAGCGTACATGGTTTCTGGTGCGGTGCATAGTATTGTACTTTCGTGTTTTGTGGTTAAACTATTTTGGGTTGCCGGAGCGATTCACGGTGTCCGGCTGTCTGGCGGGTCGAGTGTGATCTCGAAGTAATTATACGCTTCCTTCACCGTGAATTTCAACCCGGAGGTTTCGTACCGGCGATAGCGCGAATGAAAAAGGGTGGCGGGCGGCGGCACGTCGAGGTCGGGGGACACCGCAGGCACTATAACCACACGGTAATCTCCCGCCGGGATTCCGTCTCCCGGTTTCAGCGTACTCAGTTCAAAGAACCCCTGCCGGTCGATACGCCCGGTGGCGGAAAGCGACCCGTCCACGGCTTCGAAGGAAACGTTTCCTTCGGTCAATGGGGCGCCGTCTTTCAGTACGACCTTTCCTTCAGCAGGATACGTGCGCAGCCCGGAACCGCAGCCGGCGGCGGCCAATGTCAAACCGAGCAGGCTGATTACACACAAGTTCAGGTTCGAGGCAGGCATGGTCTTGGTGCTCACTGAGAAAGTATCTCCGGGAATTGGGTTCCTATCGTTGCGTGACATCAGGTAGCCCAGGATCGTCTCGTTTATCGACACCGACAGCGATCTTACACTCCCATCACACAAAACTACGTTAACGATTCCCGGGTGGTAGCTACCAAGACGCAAATTGACTTCATCCTTAGCCCCACGTGCCGGTCCCCAACCGGGACCTCCGAAAATGATATACGCGCCGCGGTCGCCGTTGTAAATCGAATTGTCGCTAGGCTGATAACCGGTTTCAGGGACATAGAACCTACCAAAGTAATTTCGGTGGACATGTCGCTCGGCAATGAGCACCGTACTGGTCAGACCGTCGCGTATGTCGACAAAACCGACGTGCGACCATCGTACTATTTCACCATTGGAATCCCGTTTGATATTCGCACGCAGGAACACCCCATCACAAGAATTCGCTTCTCCATACGCTCCCGAACCACTGTTGTTAATATCGCCGGCGTTTCCGCTGTAGTCGCATAGTGCTCCGGGCAGGTTGGTTGTACCTTGCCAGTCAAGATCGTCGCCCTGCACGCTGAGCATGTGCCCGCGCCGTGAAGGACAGTAATAGGTCGAAGGCGCGTATTTCAGAGCGTCCGGATCCTGGTCGTAGTATCTTGCGTCGGTATCGAACATTTTGAACTGGGCGCCCTCCTCCAGATACGGCAACAGGAGAGCCGCCCAGGTAAGCGATGTGTCGTAATATCGTGCCGGCGGCAGTTGCCTCTCGGCCTGGTGAAACGTGTGTGCCGCCAGACCGATCTGCTTCAGATTGTTGGCGCACTGCATCCGTCGGGCCGCCTCGCGTGCGGCTTGCACCGCCGGCAGCAGCAGCGCGATCAAAATGCCGATGATGGCGATTACGACCAAAAGCTCGACGAGCGTAAAAGCAGTTTTTCTTTGTGAGTGCATTTTGACACTTTGTGTGTGAATGTACGAACACCATCACCAACGCCCCGGGACTGCGGTCCCGGGGGTAACGATACTTGCGCAGCCATGCACCCCCCGGACCGCAGTCCGGGGGCGTTTCTACGTTTTTGTGATCGCACACACACAATCCACACCCCCGCACGGCAGTGCGGGGGCTTTTTTAGCCCCTGGCCCCTGGCCCCTGGCCCCTTAATTTTACTTCCGACGTCGCCACCAAACCAACATGCCACCCAGCGCGGCAATGGCCAGCAGCGCCAGCGTTGCCGGCTCTGGAATGGTAGCTACGCCCGTGCCACTATCGTTCAGCTTCAGGTAGTAATCGTCGCCGACCTTGGTGACCTCGCCCAAAGTGGTGGTCAAATCGGTCGCGTAGTACCACGTAAGACTGTCGATGGTCGTACTGCCGACGCCGGCGTCGTGGAGGTCGAGCAGATCGTCTGCCTTGCCCACGTTGTAATACAGGGCCGCACTCGAGCTGTCGGCGAGCGACCAAACAGCCTTTGCTTCACCCGCCGTCCACACGTCGTCGCAGGTGGCTAAGTCGTCGACTTTGCCGTCGAAGACGCGGTCCAAAGCACTCCGATTGCCGACGTACAGAGCATCTTGCAATTTGCTGAAGTTGGATGCGACGGACTGGGTCGCTGCTAATACCCCGTCAACGTACCACCGGCCTATGCTGCCGCTATCATGCGTGACGACGTGATGGTGCCACGCGCCTCGGGCGTAGGGTCCAATCTCGCCGAATGTGCTACCAGACGGACTCTTATGCGAGATCGACCCGGCGTAGTTGTTGGAGTAGAACCGTCGCAGCATGGTATAATTTTGATTCCCACCCGCGGCGTCATGTACCAGGTAGCCCTCATTGCTACTTCCGCTGGGCGAAAAGCTCCAGAAGGCAAAGCTGAACGTCGAATTTGGGATGACGTCCTTGGAAATGACCACACGATCTTGGCCGGCGCCATCGAATGATATCGAATGATACGGCGCCGCCGAGCTTGCCGGCCGGGTCAATAGTGACACCGGTGGCGGTGCCGTCGTGCGAGCCGGCCGAGTCAGTGTAATCGGTGTCGAACGTCCAGTGTCCAATCAACTCGGCCTGTACAGTGCAGGTCATGCTCAGCACTACAAAGACAATTGCGCATGTTGCGATCATGCAACTCGTTACAAAACTTTTCATCACAACTCTCCTGTACAAAAAGTACGTTAAACTGCCCGCCGGGAACACCCCAACGGAAAAAACAACACTCGCGTGGTGCGTGCAACGCACCGTCAGTTAAATTGGTGCGTTTTACGCACCCTACATCTGGTGTCACCTCCTTTCTCCCAGTGTCTTCCCGGGGTTGCCGAACAGTTCTGCGATGCCGTAACTGGTCAACGCCGCATTGTATATCTGAAGGTCGTCG
>DAOWNK010000002.1 GCA_030642635.1 Pirellulales bacterium | reverse complement strand
CGTGAATTGTACCACAGGATCGCGCCCATTTCCGGCGGTGCCGGTGTGCTGGTAGTGGCCAAGTCCTCATCGGAAACGACCTGCCCGGTCGGCAGCCCGATAGGTGGCAGCCCTTTCGTGGTCCGGCGGGCGTTGACCCATGCGAGGGCAGAATCAAGGTTGCGTGGGTCGAATTGGCCACGGTGTGCATACTGCCGGGCCGTGTCTCCAGCAATCCCAGCCAGTCGGCCGATATCGTCGTATGTGATCCGTATCAGCGTGTTTCGGCTGCCCTTGGGTCTGGCCATCGAGTTCTCCTGGATACTGCGTTTCCCAGTTTTCTGTTACATCTCTTCCGGCCAAAATACACCGACTACAAGGCAAATGGCCGCTACCGTGCCGCCTTGACCATCGCCAGGATGCCCGCCCGGACCTCTTCGGAAAGGTTCGGCCATGCGAGAATGACGGCTTGCAGCCCGGCGTCAATCTGGGCCGAATGTGCGCCGAGTGCGCCTGATTTTGCGCCACCTGGATTTGCCGATTGCCGTAAGTCGTTGGCAGCATTACCGGTTACGGAGTCCGGTTCGAGTCCTTGTCGGGGAGCTTCTTGGTTTTCTACGAACAGAGAAGTGCCTTTGGGCCACCCGGACCAAGGTTAGCTGGTTGCTCACTTCACCTTCGACCAGCGCGAGGGCCACATAATCTACTTCTGTGACGTGCCGTCGGTGAGCCAATCGAGCGAAAACCGCGCAAAAATGATACGCTTGCATCCGTCTGCTTCGTACAGGCAGCCGATGTGCCCGTCCGGCAGTACGACCAGGCACGAATATGCGCCGCCGCCGGCGTAGATTTGCTTGGAGACGGGCCACGTGCGCCCGTCGTCATAGCTTGTGCGGACGGTCATTTTCACCCGGCCCTTCTCGCTGGCAGGATTGGAGAACAGGATCGCGCCCGGCCGGCCGTCTTTCGGCCAACTGTGCCGACGGATACTTTCGTGGTCCTCGCCCATGTCCGACCCACTTTCCCTGCCCTCGGCGAATGCCAGCAATGTCCCTTGCCGGGTAACGACAATGGCCGGGATGCGGTATGCTTTGTAGCCGTCTTTGCCGCTGGTGAACACGCCGGCCTTTTCATTCTCGTTGGTGTTACCAGTCCACGACTGCCGCGTTTCGTCGCAGTTCGTCTCGAAGGGCTGAAACATCGATCTGATCGAACGCGAGGTTGTTTTCAGCGACCTGCCGCGCCGCTTGTCCGGCCGCCTCGCCCATGGCGAAACACGGCGCCATCAGCTTTTGTATTTCGGCCCGGCCGCGAATCATGCCTTGCGTCTTCGACGCTCCGTCGGTGCCGTCGATTCCGCAGATTCGGGTCGTGTTGATCATCATGGTCCCTTTTTCATTGAGCTGCACGCTGATGAAAATATCGTATGGAAAGGTCCACTCGCCTTGCTCACGCAGCTTGCGGATTTCGCGTGCGAGTCGTCCTGCCTTGTGGTCATAGATATACGTCGCAAGTGTGTCCTGATCGACGTTGTTCACGTGAAATTGCAGCGTGACGGGCATCATCAGCCCGTCCGACTTACGGCCCTTGACTACCCGACAACCGCTGCGCGCCGCCACGTCGGCGTCTCCGGTGGCGTCGATGACCGCTTTGGCCATGACATATGGATCGAACGGAATCCCGTGCGCCAACCCGGCGCCCCAGCCGTGCGGCTGGATTTTCTCGACTTTCGGAAGAAGAGCGAACCCGCGTTGTGTCGCCTCTTCCGCCATGGAGCGAAAAATCCCGCCAACCACCCAACGGCTGCAATCATGGCCTGTGCGTCCCCCAAGCCAGTGAGAGACCAGTCCCGAGGTGCCCATGCCGCCGAGTTGCCCCTGGGATTCAACCAGAAGCACCTTCAGGCCCGTGCGTCGGGCAGCCAGTGCCGCAGCGGTGCCGGCCGGGCCACCGCCGCAAACCACCACGTCGTACGGCTCGTGAATCGGTAAATCTCGACTGAACGAAAGACTCTCCGGCTGCTTGTTCTCGGTCGATCCATCCGCCCCCGAAGCTATCATGTGCACACCCGCCGCCCCCGCTGCGAGTTCGAGAAAACCGCGACGATCTAGTTGGCTCATCACTTTACTCCTTCTACTTATCGGGTTATTGGTCGACGGTGCCGCCGGGCGTGGCCGGCACGTCGAAATCTTTTGAGGCGGGTTCTTCGGGCAGGTCGGCAGTGGTGCGGTAGTCTGGGAATATCGGTGTTCCGCTGTCCAGTTCGGCTTCCGGCCGAGGTTTGCCGTCAAAGCCGAGGATGACCACAACGTGCGGTCCGCCGACGGTTCCCTTGCCCGTTTGTTGTGTATTGTATACTCCGTCCTTGATTTCCGCGTAGCCGGCCGGCCCGCGATTGCCCTTGGATGTGTCCGGTTCGAACTGGATTCTGCCGGTCGGGACCGGCTTGCCGCCGAACGTCACTTTTCCGGAAACCTCGAACCGCTGCGGACCGTCGCCTACTCCGCAGCCGAGCAAAAAGCACATCAGCATTGCAGTCAGCACAAAAACCAAACCTCGACAAACGGCGTTATTCATCCACGTTCATTCCTTCTTCGTAGGGTGCGTGTAACGCACCGCAATATACTGGGGCTGGTGCGTTTCACGCACCCTACATGCTAATAGATGACTTCGATCTCTGCACCGTCTCGGCTGGCCGTGGAGAGAAAAACGCCGAAGTCGACATTGCCGGAGACGAATTTCACCGCGCCGTCGCACATGCCGAAATGCGCTCCCCCTGGATGCTGGCTGCCGAATGCGCCGTCATTAAAGTAGGTTCCTCCCGTCAAGTAAGAATCTATGCCCAAGTTGATCGGGACGGCGACGTTTTTGCAACTCCCCATTGCACTCCCGTCAATCGTAGAACCGCGCACCCACGTGCGGAACCTGGTGTACTTGTTCCAGGAAATCTCCCCGACGGCAAACGTGTTCGACGTGCCGTCGATGATCTTACTCAAACACACGCAGCGGTCCTTGAGCAAGACCCCTTGGGTGGCATGTCCGCCGTGATTGCCGTATCCGTCGTTGTTGTATTCTTCGCCCGTGACAGGATTGATTCCCTTGGGTCCCATCACGCCGATATAGTGTGTTGTGTAAGGGTCTACGCCGTCGATTTGCTCGGGGACGCCGCTTATGTCAGTGCCCAGGTTCGACCGTTCCTGATTCGAACTGGGGCACAAAAACGCGGCAACTCTATTCAGAGCGATCTCGTTTTTGTTTGGACCTTTGTAGTCGCCTTCGTTGAAATCGAACTGTTCGTACAACGTGTTCTGCTCAATGTAAGGCAAGATCATCACCAGCCAACTCAGCTCGTTCTCGCTCATGCCGCCGGGAGGAAAGCACTTATGTGAGGCTATGTAGTTATGCAGCGCCAGTCCGACCTGTCTCAGATTGTTGCCGCACTGCAACCGCCTCGCCGCTTCTCGTGCAGCCTGCACCGCGGGCAACAGCAGCGCGATCAGAATGCCGATGATGGCGATCACAACCAAAAGTTCCACCAGGGTGTCGTATCGCTCCTTTCTGAAAAAGTGAAAAAAACGTGTACCTACTGTTCAAATACAATCGGCCCGTCGCCAAAGCGGCGACGGAGAATCGGTAATTCATAGCGGAGTTTGTGATCCACGTGTCTGCGGATTGCCTCTTCGGCGGCGGTTGCGTCGCCCGAAGTAATGGCGGCCAGAAGCTCAACATGCGTTAATTCGAGCGACTCCTGTACGGTGAACATCTGGGCCGTGGCCGGCAGCAGCCAAAGCCGATCGATCTCTCGGGAGACGATCGTCAGGCCCGATATCTCCGCCAGCGCCAGGTGAAAATGGTAGTCGTCGCGTCTGGTATGGCCGGGCTGACGCATGCTCGAATCCGGGGCGTTGGTATCGGCCTGGATTTTGCGGTCGAGTTCCACCGCCGTCGCACTGAGCAACTCGAGCTTATCGGTTAATTGCGAGACATTTTCGGCCAGCCGTCGGAACACGACCGCCTCCAAGGCCCTGCGCATCAGGAGCACCTGTTCCAGTTCATCCACGGTTAACGCCCGAACGCGCACGCCCCATTGCGGCACCACCTCCAGAAGCCCCTCTTGCTCGAGCCGTCGAAACGCCTCGACCAACGGCGTAGTGCTCATGTTCAGCCGGGCGGCGATCGTCCGCTTGCGCAACCAAACGCCCGGCTGCAACTCCTGTTCTGCGATCATGTCGCGGACGGCATGGTAGGCCTGCTGGGCAAGGGTAGTCGGCATGTTCGATACTTCAGGCATATTACTTATCTCTGTTATCTATTTTAATTAAAGTGTTATTGCTAGCCGCAGCATATTCAGTACATTCATGGAATTCCATACATTCCAACTGTCATTTTATACCAAATGTTATCCTTGTCAAGCATTTTCTGGAAAAATTTGGGGATTTTTCGAGATATTTCAGCGAAATTGCCGTAAAGCATTGCCGGCGTTGATGTTATGAGAGCCGCAGGTTATGCTGCCCGATCAAGCGGCTTTTGGGCCGGGTGGCCCAATTTCCCACCCCAATTTCCCCCTTGACTAAAACTCGCGGCAGACTTAATGTGCATCTGCCTTGGCCGATGTTGCCACTCCGCCGAGGCGGCCCGACTGAACTGGGGAATAGTGTAACGGCAGCACGAGTGACTCTGAATCACTTAGTCTAGGTTCAAATCCTAGTTCCCCAACTCACGAAACCCCTATTTTTCAAGGGTTTTTCACGTTTTCTGGGAATCCGAGAAAAGAGGCTGATTACCCGGTGCTACGCCGGTGCTACGGCCTAAAACCAGTTTTACTACTGATTATCCGCCGTTGGCTGATTGCCCTTGCGTATCTTTTGCAGTTCCTTTGCCCGCTTTGCATACAACTCATACTCGCCGGACAGCACACATCGACGCCGGTGAAACGGTTAAATAACGCCGGTGCTACGCCCGGTGCTACGCTAAATGCCACGCAAGGGGGGACAAGTGGCCACATGGAAAGTGAGACCAGCACGGCCGTTGCCACCTCGGGATGGTGCTAGGAATTGAGAAAATTCGTGCACAAAATAAACAAAGTTCAGTAAAGTGCGGGTAAGTATGTTCCCACCCTGTTCAGGTGCGTTAAGCTTCACAGTACCTTAAACAGGGGGGGGTGTTTGTCGCCTGCTTCGCCCGGTCCACAAGCCAACCCGATACGCCGAACGCATTGCCGAGTTCGTCCGGTAATCCATTGCGCCGCAACCTCGGCCTGGACGGCTTTCGGCAGGGCGTCAAATTCGTCGGCGGCCGCCATGCGGTTACGGGCCGTGCGATCATCTACGCCTAAACCAGAAGCTAAAGCGGAAACGGTTTCCGCTTTACGTTCCTTAGCGCGTGGGTCGCCTTTTCCGCTTCCTCTCTTCACCCCTTTGTTTTCCAGCAGCCGCTTGAACGCCTGCCCCCATTGCCACGGCTCTAAGTGCCGTCGGTGTAGGAATCGTGTCCCCAGTTCGCTTGCTGTTGCGTTCCGGTGGCCCTTAGAGTGCCAAACACCTTGGAGCCTACAGGCCGTTAAAATCGATCCTACGCAGCAACGCGGGCTGATTCGTCGCGTTTAGGCCTGGAAATGTTGGGCAAAGTTTTCCCAACACTTTTTTTCGGCCGTCCGGGCCGATTCGTCTTGAGATCGCTTAGGAAAAGTTTTCCTAACCGATTTTGCGGCACGGCTTTTCTTGTCGCCACCGCCGGCCTTTTGCCGCGCCTTCGCCTTCGTGCTTCGCCGGCAGCTTGGGCTGTAGTGCGGGCTGATTCGTCACGTGGTTTTAAGGTGGGGCAAGTTGCCCCACCTTTTTTCGGCCGCCCCGGACTTTGCTTCTGCCGCGCCTTCGCCTTCGGCTTTTCGATCCTTGCGATAGCCTGTCGAAGGGGTCATCCGCCCGGGCCGCGACGCGCCGACAGGAGAAGCCGACGCGCCGCACCCGGGCCATTGTTGAGTCAAGCCGTGCTACGCAACGGCGTCCGCAATCGGCTTGCTCACAAAATGTTTTTCAAGTCCAGCGAAATATCGTCGGATCACGCCGGACAAGCCGTTGCGTGTTTTGGGTCCGTGAAAGTACGCGGCGAACGATTCGGCAAACAACTCGGCGGCATCATCTTCGCTGCCGTTTCCAAATGTGTACTGCCACGCGACGGTTCCCGACAGCCCCAGGCAATTGTCAACCAAGTGGCCATATTCGTGTAGCGCGGTCAATGGGGTGTTGGCGATGTGCCGGGCATTCACTATTGCGAGCCTGCCAGTTGCAAAACCGGCCAACGATTTTGGCTGCCCACGGTATGAGGGATGGTCGATTGTGCGCGCAGCGTCGATTATTTCCACTTTAGCATCGCGTTTGAATAGTTCATGCCGGAGACCAAACGGAATTTTGTGCAACGAATTGCGGACGGTGACAACCTCGGCCGAAGTCGGTCGCTGGCCGTTCAGGTTTGTCGCCACTACGCCTTGTGTCAGCGACCATAACCGCTGCCGCGCGTTCATCTGTCGGCGGACAATCTCCGGGTCACGGCTTGCGTCAAACGGGGCAAGGCGCGCCGCCCGCTTCTTGCGTTCCGCGTTTCGCCATTGTCGATCCTCCAGGTCTTCGGCCGCGAGGTTTGCCACCTGTTGCTTACGCTCGGCTTGTCGGAGAAAACGTAGGCCCTCGTTGGTATTCGCGGTCAAGCCGAGTAAATTGTCAACGGCGTCGCCGACGGAGACAAAATCACTCGCCCAAAGTTTCGTCGGCGTCCAAACCGGCGGCAGCGTGTTGCCGGCCTCGTCTCGAAGCGACCGGCCACGGGAGTCGGTTTCGAGGGCGCAGTCAACGTTCAATTCAAGCGAAGAGGATAACGAACCGGAATCGCTTTCGACTCGTTGACTGAAGTATTCAATCAAGTTGCCGCCTGGGGTGACACGGGCCGCCGGGTCGAACATTAAAGTTGCCCGAATTGCGGGGACAAATTGTCGGCTGCCGTCGGCATCGACGCGAATTGCTTTTGATTGAACCGGGTCGATAGCTCGCCCAAGATAGGCGAGCAGACCGTCATCCAGAAAATTGCCATGCTGAGCATGAACTGGCAGCCCGGCACGCGGCCAGAGTTTCTGTATTTCGCGCAGTGATTCTTCTGAAAATCGGCCTCTCCCGGGCGTCTTGAATTCGCCGCAAAGTGCAACGACATAGTTGCGAACCGCGCCGGCCTTGCCGATTTTTGGATCGACGCCGACGGCCTCCAGGGGTTCTGTTCGCCAGCCGGGTGAAGATGCAAGCGGTTTTAGACAATCGCCTGTAGCGACGGATAATTTTTCGCGGGTATTCATATCATTTCCTTTTATTGTTGCGGATGATTTTCTGCATCTCGTTGCCCGCCGCGAGTGTTCGTAGAATTTTCGCCAAGTGCGGGGTGTTGCGAAACAACGGAACCGGTAAGTCGCCTTGGACGCCGGCAACCCGCAATTCGTCGGCGTGTTTATCGACGGCCGCCCACGCTTTGACTAGGCTGTCGAGCGCGTCGATAACGTCGGTGACAAGCTGCCGGCGTTTCGGGTGTTGGTCTTCGCAAATGGCCGCTGACGCTTTTCTCTGTTCGTTCCCAACGGCGTTTTTTGCAATCTTGATTGCCTGGTCCAAGACCTTCGCTTTTTCCGCCAATTCGGTGGCCGTCGGCTGAGCCAGACCGACCTTCTTGCCGGCAAGAACGTCGCGCGCTTTTTGCGAGATCGTCTCCTGTTCGCGCCCGGCCGCCGTATCAGGCAGCACGTCGAGTTTCGCCTTCAGTTCGACGCGACGCGACTGCAATTCGGCCAGCCGTTTTTGGGCCGCGACGTAGTCGACGTAGTCGGCCAATTCACGAGGTTCGGGTTTAGTTTTCATCATTCAAACCTTTCGTTTAGAGAAGTGCGTTGCAACCGCTCGCGGGCGGTCAGTAAATTATGTTTTTCGAGATATTCCGCTTCGGTCATTCCAAGCAGTGCGGGAACCGATCGGGTCGCCGCTGTGCCGATAGGGATTTCCAGCCTAATGTCGAATCGCCAGTAGCCCCAAGGGCGACAACCGGGCCGCCGGGCGTGGTCTCGCATGATCTCATCGCGCAGCCGACTCCAAGCCGACTCCAGCGCGTCAATATCGTCGCCGGCGTCACTGTCGGCGTGAAAGAAATTGATGCCAAAACGCAACTGGCTTCGGACGCCAGGTCCGAGCGGTCGCCGTTGTCGCCGTTGTGTCCTTATCATGTTTCCTACTCCATATTGAGACTTTTGATTGCGGTCAAAAATGCCGAGCGGGAATCGCGTTCGGCCGCCAGAAGTGGATGGGGCTTTTTTTGTCCGAAACGATCCGTAAGCACCTCTCCTTCACGGTCAATCTGTTTGCGGCATTTCGCGGCACGGTCACGGGCCTCCAGACCGACTTGTAGTATGGCCAGGCCCGCGAAATCTTCGACTTGCCAATCATTCAGGACGGCCACCCAGAGCCGCTTACACTCGCGCGAAAGGTGTTTAGGGGCCAGTGGTAGTTTGGTTTTCATTGCTCAGATTTTCTCAAAGGGAAAAATGACGTTCAAAAAATGGGGTCTAAGCCCCGGTTCCTGTTTCTACCCCTCTGGAGAGTTGCCCCGCTCCTCCCCTGTTTTCACAGAGCGGGCCGCTTTCGCCGCAAGTTCCGGCCGTCGCGGTCACGCAGCGCAGCCGACATGTTCGCAGCAGGTACTTCAGCCCACGCCGCAGCCGCCGGGTGCCGTCTGGATCGGTAGCGTCGGGAAGTGCCCTGAGCGTGATCGTAAAGTTGTTGCTAATCTTGTCCATAATTTTTATTCACATTCGGCCAGTAGCCGTCCACGTCGGTGACGCGATTTTTTGCGTCACCAACGTTGTAGATAACTCTTTTTCAAGATAAACCATTCAAGATAAACCATTAAAGATAAGAAGCGCGCCCACTTTTGCAGTCCCCTAGCGCCCACTTTTGCAGTCCCCCGCGCCCACTTTTGCAGTCCCCTAGCGCCCACTTTTGCCGTCCCCCGCGCCCACTTTTGCAGTCCCCTCAAATTCATCTCGCACCCCCTCTGAAATCCAGCCAACAGCGGCCCGACTCGGCTGGAGAGACAACCACTGCAAAGTCGGAGTTTGGCAGCAATAGATCGGTGGAGCTGCCGGCGTCTCCCTGGCCGAACCGCTTGATAATTCCCGCATTGTGTAGTTGCCGCTTTGCCGCAATCAAGGAATGGTGGGCCAGGCCGGTGATCTTTTCCAGCGACTTGAGGGAAAAACGGAAACGATCCTCGCCGTACTCTTGTATAGCCTCGCCCCAGTCCTCGCCCCAATCCTCGCCGGATTCGTCCTCCTCCACCACTTTTTTCAGGGAGCATAAACGGCTCATCAGCACCGACAACACAACCCGCGCGCTCCAGGACATTTTGCCGTGGTGCCTGACAAAACATGCCGCCCACCACGGCAATAGCGCGTAATCGTTCATGGCGGCCCGAGTTTGCTTCGTTATCTTCAGGGTGGCCGATTTTCTCAGCCTGCCGGCCCTGGTCCTCTGCCGGCCCGCATTGACAATCCAGCCGCGCGCAGCCAGTGTGTCCAAGTGTTTTGCGGTCGTGCGCAGGGGCAACCGTGCTTTTTCCGCAATGCTGGAGCGGAAGGAAAACGTCTCGCGATTCGTGATTGCTAGTAATCCGCCCAACGTTTGGCTTGCCGGGCCAACATCGCGCGCGGCCGGCAACAACATCTTTATCCATTCTTGCTCCAAACTTGTCCACAAGTCGATTTCCTCAGCACTTGCACGCCGCTCGTTGTCCGTATATAATGTCATCGCCACAATTTCTTAACCCCGCCCGGCTCGCCTTGCTTGGCGGGGTTTTTTCGTTCCCATCAAAAAAACCCGATCACGTCTGGGGCACGTCGGCCGTTTGTCCAAGCGCACCGCCGTGTATCGTTCGTTGCTCCAGCCAAGCGGCAAGATCGGACTCGCGATACCTGATACACCTGCCGACTTTGATTGCCGGCAAGTTGTACCTGCCGCAAGAATGCCAAATTGCCAAAGTCTGGCTTTTAACGCCAAGACGTTCGGCTGCTTCGGGCCGGGTCAACAGCCGATCGACAGGGGATTGAGAAGTCGTTGCCATTATCGTACACCTCGCTTTTCTGAATGACTCAGTCAACGCTTAGTGCATCTTACGCAACGTCATATGCCCCCGGCTACTGTAATTCTGTCAGAATGATAGAGAAGTTTTATCCACCATATCGCCGCAGTCTTGCGTACATGGTAGGCCACTTTATCCCCATATCGTCCGCCACCCTTTGCTGGATCGTGGTCTTTGTGGCGTGGGGGTTGCGTTGCCGTGCGGCCGCAACGCGCCGCAGAAATTCCTCGTGTTGTTTTTGGCCCTTCGTTGTGCGTGTCTTGCGTGCCCCCGCCGCCGCTTCGAGAGTTTTACGGCCGTGTTGCACAAGCGGCTCGAACGGTCGGATTCTCAACCGCTCAGCCGTCGATCCCAAGTGCAGCGCCCAATGCGTAGCCGCCCGCGTGTCATCATCGGCAATGGCCGTTCGCAACTGGCCGATATCGAACAGCGCTTTTTCGGCGTCTTTTTTTATCTCGGGGCGTTCGGTTTTACATGCTTTGATTGCCTCCTGCTCGATTCGATTAAGAACCGCGTCAATATCCCCGGCCGCCGCAAACGCCTTTTTTACTTCCGTAAACACCGCTTTTTGGTCAGCCAGGGCGGGGCCGGACGAAACGTGCGTTGTCTGGTAAATACCGGTGTTTTCAATTCTGCGTTTCATTGGTCCCCCTCCTTGTTTTCGAGTAACCGCACTTTGCCAGCTTCATACATAGCGGTCGTTGCTCGTTCGACTGATTTTCGCACCGGGTCCAAGGTCAGCCGGGCGTAAATCTCAGTAGTCGCTACCTGTTTGTGCCCCAGACTTTTGCCGATCACTTGGAGACTACTTCCTGATAGTGCCTGCCAGCTTGCCGCTGTTCGGCGTAGGTCATGCAGTCTCACGTCGGTCAGTTCAGCCCGGGCGAGAACCCTTGTCCAGATTTTTTCGGGGCATTGCAAGTGTCCTGAATTGCTCTTGCTGCTTGGGAAAACCCAAACCGAATCCCCAGCCGCCTCTCGCCGCCGGGCGAGAACGCCCAAAGATTCGGGTGTGAGGGGAACCATCAGAGAATCCCCGGTTTTCGTATCAGGTATAGTCCACACCGCCTGCTCGAAATCGACGTCTCGCCACTGCATAGACAAGAGGTTTGATCTTCGGGCTGCGGTCAGTAGCAACAGCAACAAGTAATCTCGGACTACCTCGGAGGTTTCAACGGCCAGGCTTCGGAAAAACCGCCCTAGTTCGTCGGCGTTTAGAAACCGCTCGCGTTGCTTTTCCTTGAATTTCTTGATCCCGGCCACCGGGTTCGGCCCCTGCCAGAGTCCACCGTCGATTGCCACGGCAAACATGCTATGCAGTAGCGAACGGAGGCGGTTGGCGGCATAATGGCCGTGCTCAGCCCCGATCTTCGTGTGTAGTGCTTGCACGTCACGCCGGCGGATCGTGTCCAGGCTGCGAGAGTGCCACCGTTTCTTGACATAACGGTCGTACTGTTGCTGGTCTGCCTTCCATGTTCGCTTGTGCGGCTGTGCGTGCTGGTCGATGTAGTATGTGAACGCCTCGCCCACCGTTGCCACTTGCCGCCGCGTCCGGCGTTCTGCTGCTGGATTGTGCCCACTTGCTACTTGCCCCACGAGTTCCCTGGCCGCTCTCCTGGCTTGGTCAAGGCTTATGTCACCATGCCGACCGATCTGCATTCTGGTCGGCCGGCTGTCGATCCGTCGCACGAAATAAAATGTCTTGCTCCCGGTCGCCGTGACGCAGAGTTGCAAACCCGGTTGCTTCGTGTCACGATAATAGACCCGCCCCTTTTTGGGTGCTACAATTGAGCGTAGGCGGGCCGTTGTAAAGGATAATTCGTTGCCCATTTAACTCCCCCTTGGGTGTCCGGTGCTACGGTGGTGCTACGCTTGGCGTCAAAACACGTCAATACAGGCGTAGCACCATCAATGCTGGTTTTACTGTTTCCCTCGGGAAAGTCAATACCTATCAATAATAATCTATCACTGTGCCTACCCAGGGAGGCCGACTCTGAATCACTTAGTCTAGGTTCAAATCCTAGTTCCCCAACTTTGACCACATCCTTGACAAATGTCCATTTTCGGACGATACTTGTACGTATAGGGTTGATTGTACCATGCGTACTACGAGGGTTAGAGCAATGACTCACTTGGATATAAGTGCGGCCCGTCGTGAATTGTATGATACGGTCAATCGGGTGGCATACGGCAAGGAGAGTATTGTCTTACGTCGTCACGGAAAGGACATAGCTGTCATGGTGCCAGTGGAATACTTGCCGTTTTTGGAGGAAATAGAAAATCGATTGGATCTGAAGGCCGCCGAGGCTGCCGAGGCTGAAGCAGCCGCGAAGGGTGAGACCCCAATCCGCTGGGAGGAAGCCCGATCTACACTAGATTTGTAAGACACTGGGCCTGCAAACCTTGGCAACTGCTCGATACACCGTTACGATCCTTCCTTCTGCCCTTCGGCAACTCAAATCACTCCAGAAGGGAACGCGGATGCGAATCCGTGAAAAAATCGACTCCTTGGCCGAAACTCCAAAACCGCCTGCGGCCAAAGCACTCAGTGGCAGCAGCAAGAGGTACGTCCGTCTTCGGATAGGCGACTATCGAATTATTTACCGGATAGACCGCAAAAACCTGACGGTTCTCGTGGTCAAAGTTGGACACCGCAGGGACGTTTACCGAAATCTGACATGATATGGATTGCCGACCACTTCCTGACGGTGTTTGGTTTCGCGTTGTGCTTGCTGTTGGTCATACGCCTGCTGCGGGCGCATCGGCCGCCGGGCGTAACCATGGCGTGGCTTTTGGCGGTCGTGTTGATCCCTTATGCCGGCGTGCCGGCTTATTTTCTATTCGGAGGCCGGAAATTGCGGCGTATGGCCGGCCGCAAGCGGGCGCTGTTCGGCGGGCCGAAACCCGGCGGCGCCGACGACCACTCCGCAACACGCATTACCGAGCGGATTCTCGTCACCGCCGGAATGCCGTCGTGCCGAGGCGGCAACCAAATCGACTTTATCGGCGACGGCCGGGCGGGTTTCGACGCACTGGTCTCGCTCATCGAGGGCGCCGAACACTCTGTACACCTGATGACGTTTATCCTGAAGAAGGACGAAACTGGCCGTGCAATCGTCGATCTGTTGAGCAGAAAGGCCGCCGAAGGGGTCGAGGTAAAACTGCTGCTGGACGCGCTGGGATGCTTCCGCACACGAGGCCGATTCGTCGAGCCGGTCCGATCCTCCGGCGGCCGGGTCGGAGTGTTTATGCCGGTGCTGCCGCTTAGAAAAAAGTGGTCGGCCAATTTGCGGAACCATCGAAAGATCGCTACCGCCGACGGCCGGGTGGCCATGGTAGGCGGCATGAACATCGCCGTGGAGTACATGGGCGCCAAGCCGATGCCGAATCGCTGGCTCGACACGGCGGTGGTGGTCCGCGGCCCGGCCGTGGCCGATCTGGACGCCGTGTTCGCCGGCGACTGGGACTTTGCCGTCGGCGAATCGCTACAACCGGTCGATGCAGTATCGGGCAACGGTCGGTCGTCGTCGGCCCAGGTGGCAGCCAGCGGTCCCGACACGCCGGAGGACGCCATGTACGAGGCCCTCTTCACCGCGGCATTCGAGGCGAACAGGCGAATCTGGATCGTCACGCCGTACTTCATCCCGGACGAGCCGCTGTTTAAGGCGTTGATGCTTCAGACTCGGCTCGGCCGCGACGTGCGAATTATCGTGCCGCGTCGGTCGAACCACAAGATAGCCGATTTTGCACGCGGACCGGCCGTTCGAGAACTTGCCCGGATGGGCGCCAGGGTGTTCCTGTGCAAGGAGATGGTGCATGCCAAGCTGGCGCTGTTCGACGATGAGTTGGCCGTGATCGGATCTGCGAACTTCGACTTGCGAAGTTTCTACCTGAACTACGAGGTACAGCTTTTCATGTACTCCTCGGACGAAGTAAAAGCGACGGCCGATTGGATGCGGCAGCGCATGGCCGAGGCTACCGAGTTGGACGCCGCCGCGACGCCCTCGCCGGTTCGCGGCTGGGCCGAAGACCTCAGCGCGCTGGTGGCCCCGTTGCTTTAGCCGATTGACGTTGTTCAAGCCATTGCTTCAGTGAACGTTGGCTTTCGCCGGAGGGGCTTCCGGCCAGCAGATTCTCGACGCTTATATCTTCATCGAGATCAGGCCAATGGATGCCTTTTCCTGTGCCGATCAACCGCCAATTATTGCATTCTTCCGCAGTGCCGTGTAAAAGCCGAGGATACCATCCGAGAGGCACAGAGAGTGTACGCCCGTCAACAAGGTCGACCGTTAGTGTGTCTTCTACAACGGCGACATGTTGTACTTTAGGCGTTGCTATTTCAGTCGTTAAAGTATTCATTCCAGCTTCTCAATAAGTATTCTTGGTTTTCTTGTACGAGCCTTTGTATTTTGTTGATTTCTTTTCTGCTAAAGCCAACACTGTTTTGAAGTCTAACCGGACTGATCCAAATTTTGGCTTCATCGTCATCATGTTCAACGTGTATGTGTGGTGGTTCATCCCGATCTCCGGCATAAAAGAAGAATCTGAAAGGTCCAATTCGGAGTACAGTTGGCATGATTTTAAGTTGTATTTGCCTTTAGGTTATTCCACGGGATTTTTTTCTGGTGTCTGCGTGCCTTTTTTGCATCGGACACATCTAATTCGTCCTCGATAGCTTCTAGCAATGCCAGGTCATCGACCGATACGATTGCCGCCATTGGCTTACCGGCCCGTTTCAGAGTAACCCGCTCTCCGCCGTCGGCCACCTGTTCGACTGCCTCTACCAGATTCGCCTCGGCTTTCGTAATTGTCATGGCGGTCATCGCCAAATCTCCTGTTCAAATTACTTCAATACAACACTGCCGCGTCATCTTCTATCCAGCCTTCCTGTCCGCCGGGCAGCCGGATTAAGAACCAGTTGTTGCGGTGTTTTAACATGCGGAATTCTGTGCACTCGTCCAGCGGTTCGGTGAACGCAGGCTCGTAGCTGGCCGCGTCGCCTTTGCGCGCAACGACGTAATCCCTGATAATCACGCCGCGTACGATGTACTGGTTGCTGTACCAGTCGTAGCAGACCGAGAAGACGAGCACGGCCGACAGCACAAGGCAAGCGAATGCAAGCCGCGTGAACAGTTTTCGTCCGACGAACATCGCCAGCAGACTCAGTATGAATGTTGCGGCCGTGGCGGCGGCGGCTATGCGGAACTTGGTCGGGTAGCTGATCCAGTCTTGCCAGAAGAGTATGTGTTTGATAACCGGCTTGCGATCGTCCGCACTGCTTTTTCCGGTGGCGTAGCGGAGGTTGTTTTCCACGTACGGATCGTTTGGCCTGTAGCGTTTGGCCAGGCGATATGCGGCGATTGCCCGGCCCGTGCACTCGGCCTGCATCAGTGCGTTCCCCTGATGGTAGAACAAAATGCCGGAGTGCCCGCCTTTATCGATAATCTCCTGATACATTGCGGCCGCCTTCATGAAGTCATCCGGTGTGCGGCCTTCGTCGTATGCCTTCCGCGCGGCCCGGTACTTGTTGACCAACTCCATGTCGGCGTCGCGCTGACATCCAACACCAAGCAGCAACACGGCCGCAAGGGCCATAAGCGCTGGGGGTTTTATGTGGTGATTGAGCATTTTGGGCACCTGTTTTTATGGGGAATAGGGATTCGGGTATCGGGGTTCGGGGTTCGGGTGTCGGGTATCGGGGTTCGGGGTTCAAACACCCGATTCCCCATTCCCGATCTCCTATTCCCGATTCCCCATCCCCCATCCCCGACTTCATTTTAACTTCTTCAGCAGCGGTTTCAATAGTACCCCGGCTTCTTCCGCCAATTCCGAGACGGTGGCATCCGACGCCCCGTATTTGGCGGCGTCGCACGCCTCCAGCACCGTGCGGATGCGATCCGTCAAATCTACATCTACGCCGGATACTCGGAGCCGGCGTTCGACGTCGCGGGGGGTCAGCCCGGCCTGAGGCAGGTCGGCCATATCGGCGACCAGCCCTGTAATCGCCGCACGGACGTGATCTACACCATCGCGCGTCCGGCCGGCTTTTAGCTCAACGGTCGCATTGTGCAGTCGGCGACGTGCCCTGGACGCTGCAGTGCGGCGGCGGCGTCCGGAGAGGTCTCCGCGGCGGCGGCGCACCAGCGTTATAACCACGGCCAGCACGGCGTACGATACCACCATGCAGCCCAAGCCGACAAGCCAGCGGATCGGTCGAACCGACTCGTCGCGAAGTTCCGACAGATCGGTCGCACTGACGAAGATGCCTTCGCGTCGGACCTCGATCTGCCGGCCGTTGTTGGAGTGTCCGCCGCGCGACGCGACGATCTGGTTATCCGAGAGCCGCTCGGCCTTGGCCACCTCGATCCGTTTAGCTTTGGTGTGCAGCGTGACGTACTTGCCCGAGTTCACGTCGAAATACGCAACCGGCACGGACGGAAATTCCTCGATCCCTTCCATAAGCGGCCGGAGGCTATACGTAAACTTTCTGGTATCTCCGCCGCCTTCCTCGGTGGCCTCGTAGACCTTGAACCGATCCGCTATATCACAGCACAGCGACAGGTCCGGCGGATAGGCGTCGTCCAGTGTGCCCTCGCCGACAAGTGTAAGCGTCAACGTCATCGGGTCGCCTACTTTTGCCTTTTTAGGCGACAACTCGCCGCTGAGTTGAAAGCGGCCGATCGCACCGATGTACGACTCCGGCCGGCCTTCTTCCGGCACGTCTTTAACTGTAAACTCTATCGGCTGTGCAACTGCATAGATTTGCTCACCTTGCAGTTCACCGCGGCCGTCCAGCTCAGTGGCGAAGGTGCCTTTAAGTGCAACCGGTCCGAACTCGTACCGCCCGATCCGTTTCGGGACGAATTTCCGCGTGAACTTGTACCGCCAATAGCCGTGTTGGTCGCCGTTTTTATCCGGTCGGGTAATTCGCGTCGGCCTTGGGCAGAATACCGACGGGCGCCGGTCGAACAGCGAGAAGATATCCTGCTGGCCGAGGTTGTTGACATTGAAACCCACCCCACGGCGGTTCTCCAGCGGCCCGAGCCATCGTTGCAGGTTGCGATTCGGTTCGATGCCGTCCGGCAACCAGTCGTCGTCTGCCCAGGGAATTTGCAGCGTCGGCGGGGTCGATTGCACGCGGACCGGCTCGCGGTCGGCGTAAGGTTTCGGTAATTCCTTGATGTCGATCTGAAGCGTTATGGCGAACGGCTGCGTCGGGTAGACCGGGTTCGGCTCGGCCGCAATCTGCATAAATACAACGTTCTGCTCTTCCGGTGCGACGACCTTCAGCACCACCGAGCGTCCTTTGATGATCTTTCCGTTCACCTTGGCCACCGGCTGCGGGATCACGAGCAGCCCCGCCCGACGCGGCGTTAGGCGGTAGTCATATTGCATCCCGCGGCGCTCGATCTTCGTGATCCGCCCGTTGATAATAGTCGTCTGAACGGAGTTGAGCGAGCGGTTGCCCAGCGGGGCAACCTCAAAATCATCGAAACCCGGCAGCTCGGGCGGGCTGGGGTCTTCCACATGGTTCAATGTGACCCGATACAGCACCGACTGGCCTTCGTAGACCTGCTCGGCACCGATCTCGACGATCAGTTCCGGTTTGTGCTCGGCGGCCTGAATCGCCGCGGCGCTGAGCAGTACAATAATGATTGGAACGAATATGGTTCGCATAACGATATGCCGTGCTTAAAGTGTTACCAATCCTTCTCGACCTTTCCCGGGCGATAGATTTTCTGCATGATCGCCTCTTCTAATTTACGTCGTTCTTGCTGTCTCATTCGGGCCTTTCTGAGAACGGCGTCGGCTTCTCGGCGTGAAAGGTCTTTCGGGCGGCCGGATTGCCGTTGTTGCGTCTTGTCCTGATCTTTTCCATCCGAATCCTTTCGATCCTGGTCCTGTTTGCCTTGATTCTTTTTGTCTTCATCTTTCTTCTCCTGGTGCTGTTGTTGCTTATTTTGTTCATCCTCCGGCAGCATTTCCTTGAGCAGTTTCAGTGCTTCCTGTTGCTTAGGCAGTGCGTCGGCCGGTTGTTGCTCTTCGATGTGTTCTGCGGCCTCGGTGGCCAGAGTTTTTACCTTCGGGCAGAGTTCAATCGCCTTTTGCATCGCCTTTTTCAGTGCTTCCTGCTTCTTTTTCGCATCTTCCTGTTGTCCATGGCGAGCTTTCGCTTCGATCATGTCTGCATATCGGGCAACGAACCGCTGCCGCCAGGCCAAATCGGCGGGAACTGCTGGGGCATCGCCTTCGGCTTTGCCACCAGCCACCCGGCCACCAGCCACAAGTTGGGTTGATTGTGCAATCAGCCCCTGCTGCACATTGACGGCCCTTTTGACCAACGGGACGTACGGCAAGACGACCATGGCGACCCGGTCGAGTTGCTCGACTGCCTCGGCCTGCATGTCGGCTGCCTCGGTTGTATTGTTTTCACAGAGTTCGTCGGCGGCAGCGAGCATCGCCTTGCCGGCGCAATCGGCCAGCCCGCCGAGCATCTCGACTGCCTTTTCGGCGTTCGGCTGCTTGTGCATCGAGGCCAGCGTCTTCGCCTTCAGCGGTTCGATTTCCTCGGCGAGCCATCGCTGGGCAGTCTCGGTATTGAACACTTCCTGGCGACGTTTTAGCGAACGGGGTTCCGCCGCAAGCGACCGGACGGCGCCGCGCAGCGCCGTTTGCTCCCGGTCGAGCAACTCGACGTATTCAGCCAGATTCATTTTATCGCGCATCGCCTGCCGATCACGCCTGCGCCACACGTCTTGTATGTGTCGTATCCACAGCCGCACGGCCTCCAGGTTGTAGCGTGCGTCGGCATGGTTCTCATCAAGGTTTACCGCCTCGCGAAAATGCCCCAGGGCCGACTCGATTCGTTCGATCCCTTCCTTTCGGACCTCCGGCGCGGCTTCCTCCGGTTTCTCGCCGAACAGTGTTTTGGCCTTTTCCACGTCGAGGCAGCCGAGGTTGTATCTGTCGGGCGCCGTGTGCGTGTGTGCCGGCTGTGCGGTGGGTGCCATGCCCACGCTTGCGTGGGCATGACTTTCCTTGTCCTCTGACACACGGCCGTGGCACGTGACCGGAAATGTCAATACACCCAATAAAACGGTGGTAACTAAATGTGATTTATTCATTATTCCGCACCTCCACAACGCGCCGTGCAAGCACGGCGGCTAAACGGGTAATCCGGAATCAGCATGTTAATCATCAACAACACGATTCCCATGCACAGGAATACCTGGAACCGGTCGCAGTGGCGTCGGCGCCGCTGGGTATTGATCTCGCCCTGGGCCAACTTGGCCAGGTGGTCCTCGTATATCTTGCCAAGATCGTACGAGCGCGTGCCGGCGGGTATGTACGCTCCGCCGGACTCCATGGCGATCTGTTTCAGCAGCGACTCGTCCATCTTCGACCAGACCTCCTGGTCTTTGTGTTTCAGATAGTGCAACTTGCCGGATTTGTCGCGGATCGGCACACGTGCGCCTTCCTTGGAGTCGCCCAGCCCGACGGTGAATATCTTAATGCCTCGCTGGGCGGCCTGTTCTGCCGCCTCCAGCGGAAACGAATCCTGGTCCTCGCCGTCGGTTATCAGCACCAGCACTTGGTCGCGGTTGCGACGTTCCGGCATGGCCTCCATGGCCTTGCGCACGGCGTCGCCGATCAGGCTCCCGCCGCGCGGTGCGCTGTTGGTGTCGATTTCATCGAGCACATTGATGAAAAACCCACGGTCGGTCGTAAGCGGCGCCTTTACCACCGGCTTGCCGGCGAAGACGATCAGCCCGACCCGATCGCCGGGCAACTTCTCAAGCAGGTCGCGGATGTCGGATTTCGCACGCTCAAGCCTGCTGGGCGCAACGTCCTCGGCGGTCATGGACCTGGAAACGTCTAACAGCACGAACAGATCGACGCCGCGCTGTGCGACCCGCTCGAAATATACGCCGAACCTCGGCCTGGCGCCGGCTACTATCAAACACCCGACGGCGGCCAGCACGAACGCGCCTTTAACCCACGGCCGGCTGCCGCCAAGGTGCGGCATCAGCCTGTTGCACATCGCCTCATCTGCAAACAGCCGTGCGGTCGCCAGACGCTTGCGATGCGCGTAGACCATCAGCCACGCCAGAAGCGGCAGGGTCCATAAAAATAACAGTATTTTCGGATTTTCCCAGATCATGGTAACGAACGAAACCTTGTTGACGCCAGGATGATTCCAAACAACATCATCCCCAGCCCGGTAAACATCGGGTACTGGTACAGCTCGCGATAATCGGTGTAGAGCCGGCCTTCGGTGCGGCTCTTTTCCAGTTTGTCGATCTCGGCGTAGATTTTTTCAAGTGACTTGGTGTTTTTGGCGTTGAAGTATCGCCCTCCGGTCGCCTCGGCCATTGCCTTGAGCGTCTGTTCGTCGAGCCGGACCATCTGCGAGACGAGCACCTTTCGGCCTGCCCGATCGACGGCCGGGAACGGGGCCGTGCCGGTGCCGCCGACCCCGATCGTGTATATCTTCACTCCGTACGCCTTGGCCGCCTTGGCCGCCGCCATTGGATCGACCGCACCGGCCGTGTTCTCGCCGTCGCTCAGTAATATAATCACCTTGCTCTCGGCCTTGACCGGCTCGAGCCGCTCGACCGCCATCGCCACGGCATCGCCGATGGCCGTAAGCTGCTCCTCTTCCAGCAACCGCCGGTTGATCATCCGGCCTTGCTTGTCATAGATCGGTCGGGCGATTTGGACGCTCTTTGCTATTTCCAACAACGCGCCGTGGTCCAGCGTCAGCGGGCACTTGTCGTCTGCGTATCCACCGAATGCGACGATCCCGATTTGATCGTCCGGTCTGCCCGGCAAACCGTCCTTGCCCTCGACAAAATCGTCGAACACGTCTTTTACGGCTGTCAGTCTGTTGACACGCTCGTCGTCGATTTGAAAGTCCATCGCCTGCATCGATCCGGATCGGTCGATACACATTTCAATCGCCACGCCTTCGGTCAGTATGCGGAACTCTTCTCGCCCGTGTTGCGGCCGGGCCAATGCGGCGATCAACAACCCGACGCCCAACACCCCAAACCATGGCAGCAGCCGCTTCAGCCGCAGCGACGTGGTCTCCGGCAGCGATCGCGGAATAGCTACGCTGGAGAACAGCACCGCCACGTTGCGCCGCCGCTTTATCGCCGTCCAGGCGAGCAATGCCAACGGCACGAGCAACAACAGCCACGTCGGGTCTTGGAAACGAAATTCGGTCATCCGGTTGCCTCTGGCTGTTTGTAGTAACTTTTTGCCAAATCAGTGGCACCGGCGTCTCGCCGGTGTGATGTAACTCGAAGTAATACTCATACTTATGCACCACCGGCGAGACGCCGGTGCCACTGTGTTTTCCTTGATATTACTACTAATTCAACGGTACTGGTGCAAGCACGGCGGCTAAATGGAAACAAACGCCTCTGCCCGCTTGTAGCTTTCCTCGACGGCTTCCGACAGCGGCCTGTGTGCGGCGAATTTCACCAGGTCGGCCGCTTCCAGGAAATTTTTCAGCCGCCGGCTTTCCTCGGCTGCAAACGTATCGCAACGGCTGATCTCGTGCAGGAACTCTTCGGTCGTCTGCTCCGGGGCACGGATGCCGGTGGTCGTCTCGATGTAACGCCGCACTATGCCGGTAAGCTCGACGTAATACAGCTTCACGTCCCGCTCGGCCAGTTTACTATCCCAAAGTTTTTTCAGTTCGAGCATTGCACGCTGCCCGGGCGTAAGCGGCGCCGGTGCAATTGCCGCCGTCCGCCGTCTGCGTAACCACCATGCCAGCACCCCGGCGGCAATCAGCACCCCGGCGGCCGCCGACGCCCAAAGGGGCCATCGGCGTGGACCGCTCGGTTCAACCGCCGGCGACTTCTTACGCAATGCGTCGAGCGAGTGGACCGGGCCGTCGATTACCGATCCGACCTCAACGGCAAGCCGCTCGGTTTCAACGGTGTGTTGCTTGCCGTCGCCCTCTCCGTTCGGCTCTGTAAACGACACGCTGACCGGCCAGATCGGCAAGACGCCGGTCCGGGTCGGCTCCAAGGTAAACTTTCGTCGGACGATCCGGCGGTCGTCCCGGATTTGCGGTTCCGGGCGTCGGACCTCACTGATACGGAAATCCCCGATAGCGTCGGTAAAAACCGGCTCCTCGACCGTAACGTCCTGCCGGTGGTCGATTGTCAGCGTCAACGTCGGCTCGTCGGACAGCAGCACCTTGGCCGGTGTGACCTCGACGGTTACGCTCACCGGCCCGCGCTGGGCGTGCGATCGGGCAACCGCCGGCCCTTCGGAAGATTCGTCCGAGGTGCGGCCGCACGCCGTGATAAACAGCACGGCCGCTAGAAGAATCGCTAATCGCAGTTTTTCAAGCATGGTTAAAATATCGGAGCTTGGGACAATACCGTTGAATTAAACAGTGGCACCGGCGTCCCGCCGGTGGTGCACAAGCATATGTATTACTTTGAGTTACGTCACACCGGCGGGACGCCGGTGCCACTGTGTTGTTGCAAATGTTGCCCTTAATTCAACTATTTCATCGGAACCTCTTCTCGCGCAGCCGGAAAAATCGGTGCAGGCTGCTTGCGTAATCTTCGTCGGTGCGTATGGCCAACTCGTCGGCCCCTATGCGCTTAAGCCGATCGGATAGTCCCTCCGAGCGTTTCTCTGCACGGCTTTTGAACAATTCGCGGACCTTCGGGCACCGGGTATCCAACTCGACCAGTTCTCCGGTCTCGGCGTCTTGTAAGGTAATGAACCCAACGTCCGGCATGGCGTGTTCGCGCGGGTCGGAGACCGTCATTGCGATCAGGTCGTGCCGTTTGTTGCACACGGCCATGGCGTGCTGCGAGTCGGCCGCCAGGAAGTCGCTTATCAGGAACACCACCGCGCGGCGCCGCTGCACCCTGCTTAAAAACTCCAGCGCGGCGGCAAGGTTGGTATCGCGTGCGACCGGCTCGACCGCCACCAGTTCTCGGATCAGGTGCAACACGTGCGACTTGCCCTTTCGCGGCGGGAAGTAGTCGATCACGTCGTCGCAAAAGGTGATAAGCCCGACCTTGTCGTTGTTCTTTAGTGCGGAGAACATCAGCGTGGCCGCCGCCTCGACGACCATGTCCAGCTTCGAGCGATCCACCGAGCCAAACGCCCCGGATGCCGAAACGTCGACCAGGAACATTATGGTTAACTCCCGCTCCTCGCAAAACCGCTTGATAAACGCAGTGCCGGTTCCGGTCCGTGCGGTCACGTTCCAGTCGATCGTTCGCACGTCGTCGCCCGGCTGGTACTCGCGCACCTCGTTGAACTCCATGCCGCGGCCGCGAAACACGCTTTTGTACTGGCCGGCGAACAGGTCGTTCACCGCCCGGTTGGCCACGATCTGAATCCGGCGGACCTTTTTGATAATCTCGGCGATTTCTTGCTTGGGCATTATGGTACCGCAACCGTATCAAACACGGTCTTAATCACATCCTCGGTGGTTTTCTGCTCGGCCTCGGCCTCGTAGGTCAGGATAATGCGGTGGCGGAGCACGTCGTAGGCTATGTCCTTAACGTCTTGTGGGGTGACGTACCCTCGGCCGGCCAGAAACGCCAGCGCCCGGGCGCCGGCGCCAAGGTATATCGACGCCCGGGGCGACGCACCGTACTCGATAAGCGGCGCCAGTTCCGCCATGCCGAACTCCGCCGGTTGGCGTGTCGAACGGACCACGTCTAAAATATAGCGTTTCACCTGGTCGTCGATGTAGATCATCCCGACCACCTCTTGCATGTCGGCGATGTCCTTCGGCGTGAGCACGGGAGAAATCGGCTGCGCCGTACCGTCCAGCGCCATGTCCATCACCCTGCGCTCCTCGTTTGCGTCTGGATATGTGATCTTCACCTTCAGCATGAAGCGGTCTACCTGCGCCTCGGGCAGCGGATATGTGCCCTCCTGCTCGATCGGGTTCTGCGTAGCCATAACCAAGAACAGGCCTTTCAGCGGATATGTCTCCTCGCCGATGGTTACCTGGTGTTCCTGCATGGCCTCCAACAGCGCCGATTGCACCTTCGAGGGGGCGCGGTTGATCTCGTCTGCCAGCACGAAGTTGGCGAATATCGGCCCCTTTCTGGTCCTGAATGTGCCCTCGGAGGGCACGTAGATCATCGTCCCGATCAGGTCCGCCGGCAACAGGTCGGGCGTGAACTGGATTCGCTGGAATCGGGTCGCAAGAGCCTGGGCCAACGACTTTACGGCCGTGGTCTTCGCCAGGCCCGGCACACCCTCCAATAGTATGTGGCCGTGAGTCAACATGCCGACAAGCAGCCTGGAGATCATCTCTTCCTGGCCCACGATCGCCTTACCCAACTCGGCCCGGAGCCGATGGATTTTCTCGGCCTGTTGCGCCACGCGGTCTTTAATTTGGTGTACATCCGCCTGCATGGGGGTTTCTCCTTTATAGGGATTAGGGATTAGGGATTAGGGATTAGGGATTGGGAAAAATACGTAACATCAAGTTCTAATCCCCAATCCCTAATCCCCAATCCCTCTCTTATATACTGTTTCCCCCAAACACAATATCTTGCACAGATTCCCAAAAGTTTTGAGGTATCTATTGCCACCCAATCCGATATGCGGCACACTATTGTAATGGATATCGAGTTTTCAGTAAGCCGCTTCTGTGAGGACGAGTGGGAAGAATGGTATCGAATGACGCCGCTTCAGCGCTGGAACGAAAGCCGGAAGCTGTGGGAATTTTACTTGCAAGTTGGAGGCTCGCTTGACGCCGAACCCGATTCTCAAAGTCCTTTCGACCCTGGGCCGGCACCGCGTCCGCTACCTGTTGATGGGCGGCCAGGCGTGCGTGTTATACGGCGCAGCAGAGTTTAGCCGTGACACCGACATTGCCGTGCTGGCAGAGTCGGAAAACCTCGATCGGCTAACGGAAACTCTCGGGGAGTTGCAGGCGGACTGTATTGCCGTGCCTCCGTTTACAGCCGACTATCTGGTCCGAGGTCACGCAGTTCACTTTCGCTGTCTGCATCCCGATGCATATCGGATGCGAATCGACGTTATGTCGGTCATGCGCGGAGTTGCCGCGTTTGACGAATTGTGGGAGCGACGCACGACGCTGGAGGACGAGTCGGGCACGTGTATCGAGATTATGTCACTGCCAGATCTCGTGAAGGCCAAAAAGACCCAGCGCGATAAAGACTGGCCCATGCTCCGGCGGCTTGTCGAGGCGAACTTTGTCCAGAATCGTGAAAACCCCACACCTGAACAAATACAATTCTGGCTACAAGAATGCCGCACACCGACAATCCTGATGGAAGTGGCGACGCAGTATCCCGATCAACTTGCTGCGGCAATCCAGTATCGGCCGCTTCTCTCGCCGGCAAAATCGAGAGACGAAGCCGCCCTGGCTGATGCACTTGAGACGGAGGAAAAGCAAGATCGGCAGGCGGATCGTGAATATTGGATTCCTCTTATGGTGGAACTGGAAAAACTGCGACACAGAAAACGTAGTAAGTAGCACGGAGGCACGAGGTGATATCGAACGACACGCCGAACGACCACCGATGGCTGCTGGTGCTTTTGGCGGTGTTGGCGGCGGTGGTGTTCGTCTATCCGCTGTTGCTGGACATCCCGCTGTTGGACCCGGACGAAGGGCTGCACGCCTCGATCGCCCAGGAGATGGTCGAGCGTGGCCGGTGGATCATCCCGAGCTTCCTCGGCGAGCCGTTTCTTGACAAGCCGATTCTTTACTTTTGGGCCGAGGCGCTTTCGTTGCGTATTTTCGGTTTCAGCGAGGCGGCCGTCCGGCTGCCGGGGTTGATGTTCGGCTTGCTCGGCGTGTTGACCACGGCGATCGTCGGCTGGCGGATGTTCGGCCGGACCGTCGGATTGGTGGCCGGGATATTCTATGCAACCATGATCCTGCCGGTCGCGCTGGCGCAGGCCGCCGCGCACGACGTCGCGCTTGTACCATTGGTCAACCTGGCCGTGCTGCTGTTTTGGGAAGCAGACAGGGAGAGGAGAGAGGAGAGAGAAGAGAGGAGAGAGGAGAGAACGAATTCCCTTACCCAATCTCTCTTCTCTCTTCTCTCTTCCCTCTTCTCTTGTTACCCCTTGGCCATCGGCGTGCTGCTGGGGCTGGCCGTACTGACCAAGGGCCTGGTCGGCGTGGCGTTGGTCGGCACGGCATACGGCGGATACCTGCTGCTGACACGCAGGCTGACCGTGGCCGTATGTGTGCGCGGCGCGGCGGCGCTGGGCATTGCCGCTGCGGTTGCCTCGATGTGGTACATTGCCGTCGAGTTGCACAACCCCGGCTACCTGTACTACTACTTCGTCGAGCGGCACCTGCTGGGCTTCGCCACCGATACGCAAACACACGGCGGCGAGCCGTGGTGGTACTATCTGCCGATATTGCTGGTCGGCGGGCTGCCGTGGATCGGCTATCTGCCGGTTACGGTGCGCGACGGTTTTGCAAGGTGGCGGGGAGACGAAGAAAGAGGAGAGAAGAGAGAAGAGAGAGGAGAGAGGAGAAAACGAATTCCTTTACCCAATCTCTTTTCTCTCTTCTCTCTTCCCTCCTCTCTCCTTCCCCCTTCTCCCTTCCCTCTTCTCTGGTCCTGGCTGATCGGCTGCACTCTGCTGCTGTCGCTTGCCAACTCGAAGATGGTCACTTACATCTGGCCGGTTTTTCCGGCGGTGGCGATTTTGGCCGCGATAGGCTGGGCACGACTGATCGACGGCACCTTGACCGACGGCGCCCGGCACATGTTGCTGCTGACCGTTGTGCTCTCCTGCATTGCCGGTCCGGCGGTGTTGCCGGTGGTGCTGCTGGTAGTGCAGGGTGAACTTGATATTCGGTTTTCGTGGCCGGTCTGGTTAGCGGCCTGTGCGGCGGCGGCGACCGCCATGGTACCGCTGTTGTTTATAGTGACCGGTCGCTGGAGGGCAATGCTCACAGCGGCGACCCTATCGACCGCCGTGCAGTTCGTCGTGGTTATGACCTTCGTGCTGCCGCCGGTGGCGGCCGGCTTCTCCGCACGCGACCTGGCCGGATACTTCAACCGCACGGGCACCCTGCCGCCGAAGTTGCTGATTGCTGAGGAACGGATCGGCTCGCTGGTATTTTACCTGGACGACGACCTTCGTGCCGGCTTGTATAAAGACCAGTTCCAGCAGGTGCACTTGGGCGAGTTTCCAAGTGTCGAGCCGGGCACAGTGGTCGTAGTGCCGGAACAACACGTGGATTGGCTCGCACGCTACGCCAATCTGAATAACCTGGCGTACGAATCGGCCGGCCGGTATCGGCTTTACGACGCGATGGAGCTGTCGCAGCGTTTGTCAAAAACCGCCACCGGTCGCTAAATTCGTCGATTCTCACGTTTAGGGGCGTCAACAATAGGCAACTTGCTCACACGTCCACCGTAATCTGCTGGATGCCCACGAACGGCTCGACTTGAATCGGCTCGCCTTGTGCTTGCTGCTCTTCCAGGATAAGTGCTATTACTTCGCAGAGATTTTCTCGAAGCTCATCCAGCGTAGCTCCCTGGCTATGGGCGCCGGTCAATCCGGGGATCGTTCCCACATACAAGCCGGTTTCCGGATCGCGTTCGATATAAGCAGTAAACGTTTGATCCATGACTTTCTCCTGTTATACGCTCGTGGGAAGCACTATGCTTCATTCTACTACGTTTGCAGAGATATGGCCAGCCGGTCACGCGGCCAGCGGGGCGGGGCGATCTTCGTCGTCGTCGGCCGATTGAACGTCGCGGACCGGACCGGCGGCAAGTTCCTGCGGCCGTCTGCCCAGCCAAAACTCAAGGCGGTCCATCCAGTCGGGCAGCAGCCCGAAATGAAGCCATGCAGAGGCGACAATGCAGCCGACGGCCGCACCGCACAAAACGTCGCTTAAATAGTGAGCGCCGGATTCTATTCGTTGACATGCGACAAGTGCGGCCAACACGACGAACGTCCGCCGGCCGTGTGGATACAGCCACATCAGCCCGACGGCCAGGCCCACGGCGGTGGCGGTATGTGCGGAGGGAAAACTCTGACCGGCACTGTCTGCGGAGGTAAGCGGCAGCCAACCGCCGAAACTCGCCAAGACCTCGCCGCTGAAGTCGAAACTGTGCGGCCGGGTGCGAACGATCAGCATCTTAACCATGTTGGCGGCCAGACCCGCACCGAGCGAGCAGCCCAGCAGTCGCGGCACGGCCCAACGCCGCGTCGGATCGAGATAATAAATCATCGCCACGACCACCAGCACGCCCAGGCCGTTGCCGAACGGTTCGACGACCTCGAACAACTCACGAAAAAACCCCGGGCAGCGGTCTGCAACGCACCATTGCGCCAGCGAATAGTCGACCGCCAACGCCGCCACGGCGGCACAGATCAACACGACAGGCAAAACAAACAATGTGCGGGGAATTTTCAATTTGCGTAATTATTTAGAAAACTGCCGTTGCCGGGAGTGCTCAAATACCGTAAACTCCCCCGCCACTGGTCGTGTGTCCTACCCCGCATTCAGTAGTTATTATCGGGTTACGGGTGTGTTCATGTTTACTCATCTTATGCACCGGCAGCTTCGCCACCAGTTTTGGATCGTGTTGGCTGCCTCTGTGGTGTTTTTTACCAACCTTGGCGCCACCGGGTTGTGGGACAAGGACGAAACGCTCTACGCCTCGTGTGCCCGCGAGATGCTCACCGGCGGCGACCTTGTAGTGCCGACGTTCAACGGCGAGCTGTTTCCCGACAAACCGCCGCTGATGTACTGGCTGATGATCGGCGGCTACAAACTATTCGGCATAAACGAGTTTGCCGTGCGGTTCTGGTCGGCAGTGCTAGGTATCGCCACAGCGCTGGCGACCTATCACCTTGGGCGACGGCTGTTTCGAGAGGAGGTCGGCCTTTGGGCGGGGTTGATCGTCGCAACGTCGATCATATTCACCGTGTCGGCCCGGGCGGCAACGGTCGATACCGCACTGACGCTGGCCACGACGCTGGCAATGCTGGCATTCGTCATCGGCATGAAAGATCGTTTCGGCAGCGCCGATGTAACGTCGTCCTCCGGCGATGATTCCCATGCCGTCGCACATCGGCCTGGTTCGTGGCTTGCGTTCGTGGTGATGTATGCCGCGATGGGTGTGGCAGTGCTGGCGAAGGGACCGATCGGCGTGCTTTTGCCGACGGCCGCCGTCGGGTTGTTTTTGTTGCTTACCGCCGGGAAATTGTCGCTGCGGAGCCTTGTCCGATCTGTTTGGCAGATGCGGCCGCTTACGGCGGTCGTCGTTGTCGCCATTGTGGCCGTGCCTTGGTTCGTGCTGGTCGGGCTGAGGACCGACGGCGTGTGGCTTACAAGATTCTTCGGCGAGCAAAACTTCGCCAGGGCGATAAAGCCGTTCCAGGGACACAGCGGTCCGTTCCTTTATTACATTCCAGCGATACTGATCGGGTTCTTTCCCTGGTCGGTTTTCCTCGGGCCGTCGTTTGTGGAGTCGTGGCGGAAAATCCGTCAACGTCACGCCTGGCGCAACGGATACATATTTGTCGCCTGCTGGCTGGGCGTGTTCGTGCTGTTTTGGTCGCTGGTCAGCACGAAATTGCCGCATTACGTTTTGACGGCGTACCCGGCCTTGGCGCTTCTGACCGCCGGGTTCATCGACGGCTGGATCGCCGATCCTGCACACGTAAGGCGTTATTGGGGTCGCAATGCGGCGATTACGCTTATCGTGGTGGGGCTTGGTATTGTGATCGCCATTCCAATAATAGCGGCGATATTCCTGCCGGGCGAATGGTCGATCGGACTGGTCGGCCTGATTTTAGTAGCAGGCGGTGTGGTGTATTGGTATTACCTCGAGCACGACCGGCCGGCCCGTGCGGCGGTCGTCTTTACGGTAACATCGGTGGCGTTCCTTACGGCGATATTCGGCTTTGCGGCCATACGAGTCGACCGCCACCAGAACGCCGAGGTGCTGATTGCGAAAATCCGCCGGTCCAGCCCCGGTACGACGCAATTGGCCGCCTACAAGTTCCTCAAGGAGAGCTACGTATTTTACGCCGGCTGCCGGATACCGTGCTACGCGGAGCCAGCCGGGTTGCGCGAGTTCCTCGACGGCGCCGAGTGTCCGTACATCATCACCAACGACGAGCAGGAAGAAGAACTACAACGCCACTTTCCGGGCGAGTTCAGCGTGCTTGCCCGGCGGCCGCGGTTCCTGCATTCCGGCGAGGTCGTTGTTTTGACCCGACGATAGTATTTCGTTTGACACAAAATGTTTAACCGCCGCGTCTACGCGGCGTGCTTCTCCGGCGTGGACGCCGGGGCTAAACAAGGAAAATATGATGTCACACAATTGCACAATCGTCGTCCCTTGTTACAACGAAGCCGCAAGGCTCGATGTCAATGCGTTTCGTGAGTTTGCATCTCGGAACCGACCGATTAAGTTTCTGTGCGTCAACGACGGCAGCAGTGACGATACGCTGGAAGTGCTTCAATCGATGTGTGATTCCGATCCTAATCGTTTCGCCGTCTGCGATCTGGCGCAAAACGGCGGCAAGGCCGAGGCGATCCGAAATGGGGTGCTCCTTGCACTGAAGGACGACCCGGAGATGGTCGGCTTCTGGGACGCCGACCTGGCCACCCCGCTGGACATTATCCCGGAGTTCTGCGACGTGCTCGCACGCAACCCGAAGTTACAGATGGTCTTCGGCGCAAGAGTAAAGCTGCTGGGCCGGAACATCCAGCGTCGGCCGCTGCGACACCATCTTGGCCGGGTGTTCGCCACTGTGGCGTCCTCGGTGCTGAGGTTGCCGATCTACGACACGCAATGCGGGGCGAAGCTGTTTCGCACTTCGCCTGAAATTCGAAACATATTCGAGCAGCCGTTTCGCACCAACTGGATATTCGACGTCGAACTGCTGGCAAGGTGCCGCTGCGCTTGCAAGGCCGGCCGGCTCGAACCGCTGGAGGAAATCATCTACGAGTTGCCGCTTCATCAATGGCGCGACGTGGCCGGATCGAAAGTAAAACCCCATGATTTCTTCAAGGCGTTCTTCGAGTTGGTGTTGGTTTACTGGACGTACTTGCGTCCCGGCGCCGCACCGTTGAGTCCGTTGCAACGTGACGATGTAATCCGACGCCGCGCCGCGTAACTCCATGTAAAACCGCGACCAGTGGTCGCGGGAACTACCGCCGCCACTGGCGGCGGCTTTGCATTGTGAGTGGTCGCAGTTATACCCATGCAAAGCCGCGACCACTGGTCGCGGTTTACATGATAAAGGAATACGGCTTGGCGTCACGGCCGTGACGTGTATTGTGCCGTTCAATGTACTCAACCGTGTTTTCCCAGTGCGACTGCTCAAATATATATGAGCACCACTTCCCCTTACACCATATCGAACCCTGGTGGTTCGTTTCGCGATGGACGGCCTTGGTAGTTTGGTCAGCTAACCACCTGGCGGTCTTGTCGATGTCACGCCCACTGTATGGAATCAGCAGGTGCATGTGCGTCGATTCAATGGCTGCCGCAGCAATCGCCAATCCGCCGGCGGACACAGTGATACATTTGGAAATGGCGCCGACGACTGCCTCGATCATTTCTTCTGTCAAATGCACCGGATCGTACTTCATTCGCTCTGTGGCCATGCGCTGACGCACCGGATCGCCCTGGTGGAGTGTATGGGGTTCGGTATATCCGATTTTTTCGTCCCACGCTTCAGACCAGTGACCACGGTTATCGCCAGGCAGCCACATGCCGTATGCCGATTTGACGTAGTGATATCCCAGTGTCTGCACTTTCTGAGAAATGAACTTTGCTACGTGGCCAACGCCATGAGGCTTTTGGCCAGGCCGATGATTTTTCGTGGGAGCAACCATATGTGGGTAATCGTCGATAATTCGTTTCGGAGAATCTGCTGGCGCAGGG
>DAOWNK010000300.1 GCA_030642635.1 Pirellulales bacterium | reverse complement strand
TTCCGCTAGCCCCGGGTGTATTCACCCGGGGCTAAATGAACTCAACCGAGTATCGTCTTCAAATCCTCCTCCGGTGTAGTTATCGGCATGATGTTGAACTTATCGACCAGGACCTGGAGCACCGCCGGGGTGATAAACGCCGGCAGGCTCGGGCCGAGCCGAATGTTCTTGATGCCCAAATGGAGCAATGTCAGCAGGATTGCAACAGCCTTCTGTTCGTACCAGCTAATGATCATCGATAGCGGCAGGGCGTTCACATCGCAATCGAACGCTTCGGCCAATGCCACGGCGATCTGAATGGCCGAGTATGCGTCGTTGCACTGCCCGGCGTCCAACAAGCGTGGGATTCCTCCGATATCGCCAAACTGGAGCTTGTTGAAGCGGTACTTGCCGCAGCCGAGCGTGATTATCACACAATCATCCGGCACCTTTTGTGCAAAATCGGTGTAGTAATTCCGACCCGACTTGGCACCGTCGCATCCGCCGACAAGGAAGAAATGTCGGATCGCGCCGCTTTTTACCGCCTTGATTACCTTATCGGCAACGCCTAGTACGGTGTTGCGAGCGAAACCGACGGTGATCGTCTGCTCGGGTGCATCCTCGGCAAAGCCCGGCGCGGCCAGTGCTGCCTCGATTACCGGCGTGAAGTCGCGGTCCGAGGAGATGTGCACCACGCCCGGCCATGCGACCAGCCCGCAGGTGAAGATGCGGCCCTTGTAGCTTTCCTTGGGTTTCTGGATGCAGTTGGTGGTCATCAGGATAGCGCCCGGGAACGCATCGAACTCCTTTTTCTGGTCCTGCCACGCCCCGCCGTAGTTGCCGGCCAGATGCTTGTACTTCTTCAACCCCGGATATGCCAGGCAAGGCAGCATCTCGCCGTGCGTGTAGACGTTGATCCCCTTCCCCTCGGTCTGCTTGAGCAGTTCCTCAAGGTCTTTCAGGTCATGGCCCGAGACGACTATCGCCTTGCCCTTGATCGGTGTTACGCGGACCTGCGTAGGCTCCGGATGGCCGTAAGTTTCCGTATTGGCTGCATCGAGCAATTCCATGACCTTCAAATTCAACTCGCCGGTTTTAAGCGCCCAGCCGAGCAGTTCATCGGCCGTCGGGTTGTCTTTTGTGAGGAAGTCCAGTATCTCATGGAATGCGGCATAGGCCTGCGGGTCGTCCTTGCCGAGAATTTGGGCATGGTCTATGTAAGCCGCCGCACCCTTCAGTCCGTAGGTGATTAGCTCTTGCAGCCCAGCGATGTCTTCGCCCAAGGTTGCCCGGCGATTAGTGACGGACACTTCCTCCGCTTGTCCGGCCAGTGCGTCGATATCACCGGCGGGCTTCCATACGGCAGGTCCGGCGAGCGACTCCGGCATCTTGTCGGCCTTGGCACAGGCCGTCTCGTACATCGACTTGGCCTTGTCGAGAATGGCCGCCGCCCGATGGATGAGTTGCCCAAGGCGTTCGGGATCGAAATCGACGTTTGTGACCGTCGTGAAAAGTGCTTCGATCACGAACACGTCGACTTCTCGATCGCGCCGACCTAGCTCGGCAGCCCGATGTGCGTACATCGAGATGCCCTTTGCCGCATGGATCAGCAGGTCCTGCAATGCGGCGGTTTTGGCATCTTTGCCGCACACACCGGCCACCGTACAGCCGGTCCCCTTTGCAGTCTGTTCACATTGAAAACAATACATGTTTACTCCTTAATACATCGTAATACTTCAGCCATTTGAGATTTTCCATCACATGGCGTTCAAGCCGCCGTACCGGCGGCGGCTAAACGTGAGAATCGACCCGTTTAGCGGTCGCCGGTACGGCGACCTTTGCTATTGACACCCTAAGATTTCAAACGGCTGAATAGTTGCCATAGTTGCAGATGGTTCCCGGAAATGCAAGCCGCCGTGCCGGCGGCTGCTAAACGTGAGAATCGACCCGTTTAGCGGTCGCCGGTACGGCGACCTTTGCTATACCTTTGACCAGGGCGAGGGTCACATGATCTACTTCTGTGACGTGCCGTCGGTGAGCCAATCGAGCGAAAACCACGCAAAGACGATGCGATTGTAGTCGTCTGCTTCGTACAGGCAGCCGATGTGCCCGTCCGGCAGTACGACCAGGCACGAATATGCGCCGCCGCCGGCGTAGATTTGCTTGGAGACGGGCCACGTGCGCCCGTCGTCACAACTGGCGCGGACGGTCATTTTCACCCGGCCCTTCTCGCTGGCTGGGTTGGAGAACAGGATCGCGCCCGGCCGGCCGTCTTTCGGCCAACTGTGCCGACACGTCCTTCGCAAAATGCCAGCAGGTCGCCGTTGGGTGCGACGATCACCGCCAAGATGGCAGCCGCTCGAATCATCGTCTTCATGGTTGGTTACCCCCCATATTATTTAACTGGTAACATTTCAGCTGTTTGAAATCGTAGGGTCTTAGTGGCAAAGGTCGCCATACCGGCGACCGCTAAACGGGTTAATTCTCATGTTTAGCAGCCGCCGGCACGGCGGCTAAACGTCGAAATCAGAGGCGCCAAAAATATTTTCAAAAATTCCCCGCCACCTACTTGACAACCTCATCGCTCATGCGTATACTCAGATATACAGTTGGGTTGTAAGGGATGCGCGGATTATGCGCATCGTACCGTTTCAACTGAATTAGAGGGTTTTATCGCCAGAAAGGAGGCAAGCGTGAGTGTTGCAAAAGTGAAAGATATGTCCGTATATCGGAACGTTACGAAGTTGGTTTTCTCGGGCGAGTTGTCACCCGGCCAGAAGATTTCCGAGCAAGCACTTTCCGAAAAGCTCGGCGTTAGCAGGATTCCGATCCGCGAGACATTGGCCAAACTTGTCGGCCAGGGGGTGCTCGTCGGCGGCAGAAAGGGCCAAAGCGCACGGATGCGGAGCTATTCGCCAGACGAGCTACACCAGCTTTTCGAGTATCGCGGGGCGCTGGAGGGGATTGCGGCCCGGGCAGCGGTTCGGGCGGCAACCGACGCCGACATCATTCGTATGGATTTGATCTGCGAGCGGGCCGAGGCCGAGGTGGGCGACTGCCGCTCAAAGCGATGGGGGGAGCTGGATCACGCTTTTCACGCTACGTTGGCCGACGCCAGTCGCAACGAGCGGGTTGCCAAAGCGCTAAAGCTGCTGGTCGACGAGTGTCACTACTTGTTCTTTACATGTTACATGCCGATGCCGGAGAATGCCGTTTCTCAGATGACCAACGTGCTCGCGGAGCATCGCGAGATGATCGAGATGATCCGTCAGGGCGACGCCGACGGTGCGGAACGCGTGGCACGGGTGCATATCGATCACAAGAACCAAGTCGCCACGAGGGCCATAATCGAACAAGATTTATGCTGCAAAGTCGAAACGGCGTAGTTATAATTGAATTAGAAAGGAGGTGTCGTAAATGGAGCAAGTAGGGTGCGTGCAACGCACCGCTATCGCAGTTTCGTGTGGTGTGTTGCACGCACCCCGCAAAATGTTTCGAGTTCACCACTGTTTCGTTTCATGTTTTTTCTCTAACGAGAAGGAGAAGTACAATGAGTTTTGTCACACGTATCCTTGATGTAAAGTTTTGGCTCTTCCGTTTTTAAGTGCGAAGTCCGCACTTTTCGAGGGGTTGAGCTTTAGG
>DAOWNK010000226.1 GCA_030642635.1 Pirellulales bacterium | reverse complement strand
TGTTCAGCAGGTTCTGGCCGACGATGGCCAACTCGAAGTTCTCGCTGGGAACCCAAGCCAACCGGGCGTTCATGTCGATATAGGCGGGTACTGCCTGATAGGACAGGTTGTCTACGTATCGCAGCGCCAGTCCGAACTCCCAGTCATACCCAATATCCCAGAACGAATGGAACTGAGCCTGATTGCGCGGAGAACTCCCCTCGACGCCAGCCTTGTAACTAACGGGATTCGGCGGTCCAGGTGGGTTGTCGATATTGATTTTCAGGAAAGTGTACGAGGCGGAAACCCGCCAGGAGTCTGACGGTGTCCAGTGTCCGGCCAGTTCAACACCATACGATTGCCCTCGCTCGTTGTTACTCCCCACAGCAGGAAGCACCAGGTAAGTGTTCTCAAAAAACGGCGTTCCCATCGTCGTCCATACCAGGTTGTCATACACGTTGAAAAAGCCGGCCACATCCCACGCAAACCGCTCGGTTGTTTGTGCCCGATAACCAACTTCATAAGCCAGAAGATCCTCGGAACGTATGTCCCTGGATCCGATAAGCCGATAAAAGATCGGAAACGGCACGCCGGGATCGAAAATCGGGCCAAGGTTGCTCACGAAGTCCTCGGCGCGGGAGGGTGTCCGCACGGCACGCGATATGGCGGCCCATGCTGAATGACGCCGGTCGGGCGTCCACAACAGCCGTGCGCTTGGCTGGTACTCGAATCCCGTGTAATCGTTGTGCTCGAATTTCGATCCTACCGTCAGAAACAGCCGGTCGTCGACCAGCGTGATTTCGTCCTGCACGAACCCACTGAACAGATTCGTCGTCCGCTGCTGCGGAGTGAACTTGATGTTAAAGGTATCGGTAGGAAGGTAATCGCGGACCATGCGATGACCGAGCCCCCAGATGATCTTGTGATGCTCCGCCAGAGGAAAACGGTGCTGAAAGTCGATGTCCATCGTGTTGATCTGTTGCTTGAACAGTTCATAATCTCGGTAGGTACGGTCGTAATACATCTGCAATTGCCAGTCAGACTCATCGTCGATCACGTGGGTCCAACGGGTCAGCACATTGGCGCCGGAGACGGTTTCGTCAAAAATAATGTGGCGGCTGTAAGGCAGGACGGGCATTGGCACTGTGCCGGATTGGCCCTCTTTCCCGCCGTAATAATTGCCCAACACGGTCAACGTATCTGCCCGGCCGGGGTCCGGCTCAAAGTCTACTCGGAAGCCGCCGCGCCCCATCCGCCAGGCGTCGTGGGCGGCGCTGTCGGGATTGAATTCTCCGGCGCGTTCAAAGTGCTTTCCGTAGACCCGCCAATACAGACCCTGCCCGTTGCTCCCGCCCAGCCGCACCCCGTCGATCACCCGGTCCTGGTTGCCGCCGCCGGCTGTCACCAGTGCTCCCTGCGTATCCTTCGCATTCTTGGTGATGATGTTGATCACCCCGTTGACCGCATTGGCTCCCCACAATGTCCCGCCCGGCCCGCGGATTACCTCGATCCGCTCGATATCCTCAAGCAGCATATCCTGCATGTCCCAATATACGCCGGAGAACAAAGGCGAGTAGACGGTGCGACCGTCGATCATAACCAGCAGCTTGTTCGCGAACCGGCCGTTGAATCCCCGCGAGGTGATGGCCCAAATACTGGAATTGATCCGCGCGACCTCCAACCCGGGGACCATTCGCAGCAGTTCGGGCACGCTTGTCGACCCGCTACGGCTGATCATCTCGGCGGTGATCACGAACACCGCCGCCGGCGAGCGGCCCACCGTGCTCTCCTGCTTTGTCACAGAGGTGACTTCGATGTCCATCGACGGAATCACCACGTCGACCTTGGCCAACTGCTCGATGTCCATGTCGAGGATGCTCGACTGGTCGAATGCCTCGCCGGGACTCTGAAGGTCCTCCAGATCATATTGGGCTTTAGCGAGAGATGCCCAACCGAGAACGATTGCAAATACGACGGCAAGCGGCAACGTGCTCGCCCGGACCGTCCACCCATCAAACAACCTGCCCATAGCACTGCCCCCAATTTGCTACCCCAATGGTGTCGACGCGTTGGCACGCTCGGACGCAACTACGAATTCCAGTGCCGTGGAGTCGCGTCTTGCTTGTCTTGCCCCACACCACAATACGTAGGATTCATGTAATCCTCACAATACTAGCTATCGGATGTCGGAAAAAGCATCTTGATTCAAACAGGCTCCCACCAATCTTTGTGGAACTGCAAATCGCAAGACTCTTTCGATTACAGAAGAGAGGTAGACCTTGACGGTTAGGCGGGAAATTCGGCCGGGCCGTTAGTAGATATCAATCACTGCGGCAAGATCACGTCGTTCAGCAGATATTTCCTGAGCGACTTCACCACACCGATGAACTGCTGCACATCGACCGGCTTTACCAGGTAATCCTCGACGTGCAGATTTTCGCTTTTTAAGATTTCCTGGTGTGTGCGCGAGGAGGTCAGCACGACCACCGGAATTCGACACAGCGACTTCTCGGCACGGACCTCGGCGAGCACCTCGCGGCCGTCTTTCTTCGGCAGGTGCAGGTCCAGTAGTATCAGATCGGGGCGCGGGGCGCGGGCATACACACCACGACGGTTGACAAATTCCATGGCCTCCTCGCCGTCGCGCACCAGGCTAACCCTGCACGGCACCTCGCCCTCCCGCAATGCCTCGATCGTCAGCCCGGCGTCATCCAGATCGTCCTCGACCAGCAGGATTTCCATGGGCCGGCCTACCGTGTCGCTGTTCATCGTCTGTAGCGTCCTGTATAAAGGATGTTACGCGTCGTGCAAGCACGACTACCGCCTACCGCCTACCGCCTACTATCATACTATCCACGGCACTTGCCGGATAGTCCACGGTTTGATAACCTCAATCCAATTCAACTTATGGACCCGTCCGACAAATATCTTTCCGATTTGCAGCTTTCGGCGGTCTTCGCCGTAGGTGCTTGGGTGTGCTTGGGCATATGGCTGGCGATGGTCGCCCGCGTGTGGCAGGGGAAGGCCGTCTTGAGCTACCAGCCGCGACGCCCGGTGCCGTGGCGGGCGTTCGACCTTGTGGTCATATTCTTGATTTACATCGCGTTACAGGCTGCAATGTTCGTCTCGGTCAAGGCGTGGCTGGGGCCGGAGATCACCAGTCCGCCGGTTATCTGCAACGTCGAGCGGTCCAACGCCTCGCACGTGGTTGCCCGGCTGGTATCGCAGCGAGACGCATGGATTCTGCTGCTGTGCTGCTTATCGGCGGTGGTGGTGGCGCCGATCGTCGAAGAGTTCATGTTTCGCGTTTTGCTGCAAGGATACCTGGAAACCATTTGGCGGCGATGGCGCAGGGTGCTGCCGACGCTTCGTCTGCTCATGCCGGGCGCCGTCGTGCCGATTGTGATCACCTCGCTGTTGTTCGGTCGGATGCACTTTCGTGTAGAGACGCCGATGATGGACACGATGTTTTTGGCCTCGCTGATGGTAGGCAATGCCGTGGCGGGTGTGATAACCATGGCATGTGCGGTCGTCATTCTGCGCCGTCGTGTGGGCGCCACGGCCGTCGACGTTGGCTTTGTGCCGGAAAAATTCTTTGCCGACGTCGCCTTGGGACTGGCGGCGTTTCTGGCCGTTGCCGCCCCGATCTACATGGTGCAGATGACACTGACGCACCTGCTGCCGAAATGCGTCGCCGCCGATCCGTTCACGCTGTTTCTGCTTTCCCTGGCGCTGGGAACCTTATATTACTATACGCATCGCATAGTCCCGTCGATCGTCGTTCACATGTCGCTTAACGCCACAAGCCTGGCCATTGCGTGGTTCATGTATAGATGATAGTATAATTACAGATGAACCGCTTGAAATCAATCCGCCGAGCAATCAAATTTCTCGCCGCCGTGGTCTTGTGCTTTGCCACGACGCATGGGACCGCACTGGCCAAAGCCGCCGAAGAAAAAGACGATGGCGGCGGCAGCGGCGGAATGTGGGTGCTGTCCTACGCACTGGTGCTGCTGGGGATCGGCCTTGGGATGCTGATCGTTCTCCGCTCCAGCCGGCGCAAAGACCGCGCCAAGCCGCAACAGTACGGCGACGAGTAATCAGTTGGTAAACATGAACAAGAAATACACGAAATGGATATCAGTGGTCGCCCTGATCTTGATGTTGGCGGCCATGCTCATGTACGTGCTTTCAGACGACGAATCCTTGGTGCCTGTGGCAACGCCTGACGAAAACGTCGAGCAACCCGCCGACGGAGACTAATCCGCCCCCACGCAGTTTATCTGCGTGGAGCGAATGTCTGCCCCCTACCAACGCCGCGTATCGAATCGCCCCCACGCAGTTTACCTGCGTGGAGCGAGTGTCTGCACCCTACCAACGCCGCGTATCGAATCGCCCCCACGCAGTTCATCTGCGTGGAGCGAGTGTCTGCACCCTACACCCCTCCCGGCCACGGCGTCCTTGCCAAACAGACGCTCCACGCAGCTAAACTGCGTGGGGGCGGGAGGGCGATCTGCCATTTTGTAGGGGCCAGACAGGCGTTCCACGCAGATAAACTGCGTGGGGGCGGTGGGTGGCCGGCGTCTGAGCGCAGCTAAAGCCTAAAGCCACTTCGCGTCACCGATTCCGGTATAATGCAACCGAAACAGCCGCCCTTGCGCGTGGGGGGCTTGTGGATACGCTGATATTGTGTATACTATGTGCTAGTCTTTTTCTTGTCAGCAAGAAATGGTGTCCAGAACCGTTGTTGAATTGACGAATCAGCCACGAACGGTTTTTGGCACTTTGCCCTTTTTGGCTCTCAATCACGGCATCCGTTGCCGCTGAATCGAAATGCAAGTAACCAAAAGAAATCACTACAATCCTTGTTTCTGGACAGCGCATTGGAACACCGACTACGACAAGTGTGCAATTGCAGGAGAGACCACGCCAGATCCACGTGCCCAGCAGGTTTTTGCTCTCAACGTTAGGGTGAACAATATCTTTCACCGAACAGTTGAAAACGTCCACTACGACAAAACCTTCGGGATTGCGGAAATCACGCCTCGGACAGCCAAAGACTTCTGTAGACGCAATTTTCCGGACAAGTACGCTGAGTTCTGCCAGGAAATGACGCGACATCCAGAAACTCTGTATCTGGATTTCGAACCCATCCTGACGGGTCTGGAGCAAACTCCTGCGTACCGTGTCTTGTTGGATGTGATTGTCAAGCAGCGTGTC
>DAOWNK010000062.1 GCA_030642635.1 Pirellulales bacterium | reverse complement strand
TCTTTATGGTTCTCTTTGGGTGGATAATTTTAGACATAATCACAATGCTTTTTAATGATAAATGCAGGGCTATGCACGACTATATTGCAGGCTCGGTTGTGGTAAAAACAAGTTTCAACAGCCTTCATGCGAACAGCCGAACTCACAGCGAATCGGTGGAGTTGACAACCGATTTCAGCACCATTGGTATCAATCGATGGCAGCCGACAGACGATGACGAGGCCTACATGGGACAATTAGAAAAAATTGCCGCTGTTGAAAACGAGATCGAGGCGATCTGCTTGACTGACGAGTTAGAAGAGCGTGGTATCCCCTATATGATGCAGAGTTATCACGACTCGGCCTACGATGGACTGTTCCAGTTTTCCCTTGGTTGGGGTCACGTGGAAGCTCCGGTTGAACGTAAGGATGAGATACTTGAAATACTCGGGGCAATCCGTCAGCAGTCTTCTCAGCCTTGACGACGTGTTACTGCCACAGTATGATTAAGGTGTTATGAAAACAGTAGAATTCGAGACTGAATTGTCGGGAAAGCAGACTCTGAGCATACCGCCGGAAATTGCGTCTGCCCTGCCCCGGAATGGAAAGGCAACGGTGTTGCTGTGCATTGGAATGGACCCGGATGATACCGCTTGGCGACGTGCGGCATACGACCAGTTTCTCAGAGACGATTTGGAGGAAGTGCTTACGAAGCCTCAAACTCCCCGGGATATGCCGCCGTTGCCGGAATTCACCAGTGGTGGAGCACGTGTGGACCTGGCCAATCGCGAAGCGCTCTACGACGTTATGGAGCGTTGACGGTGTTTGTAGTCGATACCAATATCCTGATTTATGCAGCTGACCGCGATTCGCCCGACCACGCAAAGTGCCGCAAGTTCGTCCAGGACTGGCGTCTACAGTCATCACACTGGTACATCACGTGGGGCATCGTGTACGAATTCCTCCGCGTAGCTACTCATCCCAACGTTTTTCGCAAGCCCTTCCCAATGGCAGACGCCTGGAGATTCCTTGAGGCAGTTCTAGCTTCACCGAGTGCGGGTGTGCTGGTAGCAACGGAGCGCCACCAACACGTTGCCTCCGAGGTGTTTACCGTTGTGCGTGATATTACGGGCAACCTGGTTTTCGACGCCCACACCGCCATCTTGATGAAGGAACACGATGTGAAGACGATCTACACACGTGACACTGATTTCAACCGATTCCCCTTTCTCGATGTCATAGATCCGATTTAACAACACCGCGGAACACCGCATATTGTCACTCAAGCTCCAGGCGGTTGCGTGTCGATGTCGATTGTGGGAGCCTGCCATGATCGCAACCGACAAACACGCAAACCATATCGTCCGACCAACACGCCCGTGGTGGCGGCATCGTGTGCTGTACGCGGTGGTCTTTGTCGGCGTAGCAGCGGCGGTCTACGCGCTGCGTCCGGCCACAAAGCCGCGACCGGTGGTCGCGCCAAGCGGGAATCAGACACACTCCACAAAGCCGCGACCAGTGGTCGCGCCGAACGGCAACAATTCCCACGCGCAGCAAGCATACGCCAAATCACAAAAGGCATTGGACCAAGCCAGGCAAGAGGTGCTAAAGGCCAACGCTCGGCTCGATGCGTTCATGGAGTATGAACTGAAGCCTAAACTTTCTGAAAATACGTCGGAAGGGGACAGTCCCATTTTCGCTATGCGAAAATCGGGACAGTCCCCAGAGCCGTCAATGATCGACAATCCGCAGTGGCTTGCACTGAGCGAACAACTCGACCGGATGATCCAACATCGACAGCAATTGCTCGTCGACCGCACGCCGATCCACCCGGAGGTCGAAGAGAGTAGAAATCGCATCTCGGCGATGCGGCAGGAGATGTCCTTTATTCCAAGGAAAATACCCGGCGAGTGGCCGGCTGAGGAGATTCGTAAGGGACAAGTAGTTTCGGCCGCCGAAACGCCGGAAGTATCAGAGATAAAGCCGACGGACGAAACACTTGCAGAGCAGACCGTGGCGGCGGAAAAGTATCGCCAACTCAAGGCGACAGCGGAACAGACCGCAAAACTCTACGACCAGGCGGCATTGGCCGAGCGGCAGGCATGGCGGGAATCGCGGCAAAAGCCGCAGCCGCTTCAACAACAGCCGAACACCACGTGCGAAATCGCCCAAGACGCCAACCACGACACGGGGCGAGTACCGGCGGCGCTGCTGGCCGGGCTGCTCGGGGTCGCAGGCGTGGGCATGGTCGTCGCAGGCGTGAACATCGAGCCGACACTGAACTCCGTCGAACAGGTTCAGGCCGTTGCGGCGACGCCGGTCGTCGGGACCATACCGACCATCGGGCCGAAAACCAGCCGGCTGCCGATGCTTCGGGCGGCCATGATCCTCGGCGGACTGATGCTGATCGTCGCACTGGTGGCGGTGACGGTCATTTAGCCGCCTAGCTGCTCGCTCGGCGCGTCTTGCTGCTAAGCCGCAAGCGGCTATCCATCATTCTGTATTCATCATTCCGCCCTAGTAGTGCCGAATCAAAGGAATGGATCGGTACACGCTCATCGTGGCGTAATGTGTAACAAGCTGGGAAAATAGCGAAAACAGAGAACAAGGGTTATGTGCGATATCTGTGTCGATCTTGATAGCCGGCCGTTCGCCTCGGTACCGCAGGCAGAGCGATACTTCCCCGGTTCGGCCATCGAGACCGCACGGCAGACCTTGGCGCGTTGCATCCAGCGAGGCGAGGGACCCGGCATGGTCGTCGGACCGTCGGGAACGGGTAAAACGCTGCTGTGCCGGGTGCTTGCCGAGCAGTTTAAGGACTCCTTCCGGGTGGCCGTCCTGTCGGGCGGACGGCTGAGCACCCGCCGTGCGATGTTGCAGGCGATCCTGTACGAACTGGGCCGGCCGTACCGCGAGATGGACGAGGGCGAGGTCCGGCTGGCACTGATCGATTACTTGTCTGCCTGCGAGGATTGCCCGACAGGGATGCTGCTGGTGGTCGACGAGGCCCATACGCTCCCGCTTCGGCTGCTCGAAGAACTTCGGATGCTGACCGAGGTGTCGCGCGACGGTCGGCCGCTGGTCCGGCTGGTCCTGGCCGGCGGGCCGGTGCTTGAAGAGCGGTTTGCCGGTCCGAAGCTCGACTCGTTCAGCCAACGCCTTGCCGGGCGGTGCTACCTTGAGGCGTTCAACCGCACCGAGACGCAAGATTACATCCACGCACAGATGAGCTATGCCGACGCGGACGGCGAGAACGGCGAGCAACTCTTCTCGGAAGAAACGTGCCGGAGCGTCTACCAGGCGACCGACGGCGTGCCGCGATTGATCAACCAGCTTTGCGACCATGCGATGCTGCTGACGCACGTGGCCGGTCAGCAGGCAATCACCCCTGGGTGCATCGAGGAGGCCTGGGCGGATTTGCAGCAACTACCTATGCCGTGCAGCGGAGAACCGGCCGGCGATTCCGCCGGCAACGACGTTATCGAGTTCGGCTCCTTGGACGATTCGCCCGAGGGAACCGACGCGGGTGCAGAAGCCCATGCCGCGCCGTCGCTTAAAATCTCGTCTGAAACCGCCGAGGAACCAGCCGAACAGTTGCAACGCATCGAGGGGATGCTGGCCGACGCGGAAGAGGATTTTCAGCCGGCCGGCTCAATCCGACCGGAAGTGGAGTTGGTGTTCGACGAACCCGACCGGCCGTTCAAAGAGGAGTTCGAGCAGGAAGAGGTCGTAGTGGACCGCTATGCCCCAAAGGCTTTAGACGAGGCGGAAGAACCGGTCGAAGAGAATGAAGAAAATGTTGCCGAAACGGTGGAGCCGGCGGTGTGCCCGATCGCAAGGCCTGTACGGCGGCGTGAATACGGGCAGTTGTTTGTAAAACTTCGCAGCGGTTGAGTTTGTTTATCAACAAAACCGTTTAGCAGCCGCCGGCACGGCGGCTTAAACACGGCCGAGACGGCCGTGCCACGCAGATTTTCCAGCCCCTAGCCCCCAGCCCCGAACAATGAGCCTGATCCTGGAAGCGCTGAAGCAGATCGAGGCGCGCGAGCCGGAGCCGCAAGGAAAAATCTCCGACGACGCGGCGGTCGAGGCGGCGCTTGCCCGGGCCGAAGCCGTCGCAGAACTTGTAGGAGGCGACTCTGTCGGCAACCGAATTTGCTCTGTCGGCGACCGAATTTGCCAACCGACTTCAGTCGCCGACAGAGTCGCCTCCCACAGTACACCGCTTTCCGCAACAGAAACTAAATGGCCGTGGCTGCCGAACGAATTACACCGGCAGGCGTACTGCGAACTGGCCGAGCGGATCGTTGCGCAGTTACCTTCCGATCAGGCTGCCTCGCTGATGTTTACCAGTCCGTGCGACGGCGACGGGAAGACCGCAACGCTGGTCGGGCTGGCCGCGGCCGTACTGGATCGCATCGGCGACGGCGAGATTCTGCTTATCGACTGCAACTTTCGCGCGCCGGAGTTGGCCCGCCGCTTAGGCGTCGAGGCGGCAGGCGGACTGGCCGACGTCTTGACGGGTGCAACTACCTGGCAGCGTGCAGTTCGGCGGACCGTGTTGCCGCGTTTAAGCGTTCTGCCCGGCCACTGGCTTTCCACGCCTTGGGGTCGCCCGCCGGAATTGCTCGATCTCGAACCGTTGCTCACCGAGCTTTCCGATCACTACCCCCTTGTGCTGCTCGACACGCCTTCACTTACCCATGGCGAGACGGCCCCGATCGGGCGGTTTTGCACCGGCGTGTACCTGGTAGTACGCTTAGGACACACGCCGCGTCGCGCGGTCCGCGAAGCCGCCGCGGTAATCAGACATTGCCACGGCAAGCTACTCGGGAGCATCGTGTTAAGATAAGGGGGAAGGCGGAAGGCGGAAGGGGGAAGGCGGAAGGGGGAAGGCGGAAGGCAACGCGCCGAGCAAGCTCGGCGGCTAAGGGGCGACCGATAAATAACTTCCCGTTTTCTTGTGGGAGGCGTCTCCGACGGCGACAAACGTGTAGCAATTTGCTGTCGCCGACAGAGTCGCCTCCCACAGTTTATTTTTCGGCCGTCCCTAAACGTGATTTAGTTTTATCCTTCCGCCTTCCCCCTTCCCCTTTTCCAATACCCTCCCCCTTTGCTGTTACTGTGTGGTCTGCAATAATACGGGATTCTATTGCTGCAACGATAACTAATCAAAATGGAGTTTGTCATGTTCAAAAACCTCAACCCGTCTGCGATTGGAATCACCGGCCACGAGAGTGAGATCATCGAGTTGGCCCTGACCCATGGATTTGGGGGGATAGACCTGGATATGGCCGATTTTGCCGCCCGTGCAAAGTTACACGGCATGCCGTACGCCAAGCGGCTTATCGACAGCGCCAATATCCGCGTCGGTACGTTCGCACTTCCGATAGACTGGGACGTCGACGACGAGCAATTCAGCCATGACATCAAGAATCTGCCCGAATATGCGGAAGCGGCGGCCGAGGTGGGATGCACACGATGTCTCGCCACGCTGACCCCCGCCGGCGATAAGCGTCCGTATCACGAGAACTTCGAGTTCCATCGACGCCGGTTCAGCGAGATATGCGAGGTCCTTCAGCCGGCGGGCGTATGGTTCGGCGTCGGGTTCCAGGCGGCCGAATACATGCGCAAAAACCAGGCATTTCAGTTCATCCACGATTTCGATGCACTGACGTTGTTGTTGAACATGGTAGACGCTCCGAACATGGGCCTGCTGTTGGACGTATGGGACTTGGTCGCCGGCGGCGGGTCGGTCGAGAGCATCCGTCACTTGCCGCTGGGCCAGATAGTGGCCGTACAGGTGGCCGAAATGCCGGCCGAGGTGTCTTTGTCCGATTTGGACGAAAAATCCCGGCTCCTGCCGGGCGATGAAAACGGTCGGATCGACATCGCAAGCGTCTTGAGAATCCTTGCTGAGTTCGGCTATAACGGGCCGGTTACCGCCAAGTTGTCACGTGGCATCTTTCAGAGCCGCCGGCGGGACGTCGTTGTCAAACAGACCGCCGAGGCGTTCAAGAAGGTGTGGAACGCCGCCGGACTGACACCGGCGGGAAAACTCGGCGAAGCGGTCGAAGTGGTTGGAAGTTAGGTGAAAGCTGTCAGCTTTCAGCAGTCAGCTATGAAGAATAAGGAAAAAACCGATGCACCAGCCCGGAACAATTCGTAAACGCTCTTCGACGGTATTATTTGGGTTGCCGCTTTGGGCCGTGGCGTGCGGTCCCGACCCGGAGAAAGGCGAAATCCGCGGCCACGCTCGGGCGATCATCGCAGTTGGCGATATCGCCACAGGTGTGATTGCCGTCGGCGGGGTTGCACAAGGGTTACTGGCCGTCGGCGGGTTGTCGTACGGCGTGATAGCCGTCGGCGGGCTGTCGCTGGGGATTTTATCGCTGGGCGGTTTGGCGTTGGGTGCAGTGGCGCTGGGCGGTGCTGCGGTCGGATACGTGGCCATTGGCGGCGCCGCGCTGGGACACTACGCCGTCGGCGGCGGGGCTTTCGGCCAACATGTCATCAGCCCGCTCGAACAGAGCAAGGAAGCAATCGAACTGTTCAAACCGTGGATTCCGAGTATTGGAAAGTGAGACCACATTTTTTGCCCGTTTAGCCGGCGTGCTTGCACGCCGTGTGAAGTGAGCAAAACGTTATCCGAAAATACCACACGGCGTGCAAGCACGCCGGCTAAACAAGAGAAAATCTGACGGCTGAAAGCTGACAACTCACCGGCGGCATTGGCGCGACCACCGGTCGCGGCTTTATAACTCACCGGCTCATTATCGGGTACTGTTCTTCCAGGCCGAGCCGCTTCATCTTCTTATAGAGCGTAGTGCGGTTGATACCCAGCATCTCGGCCGTTACATTGCGGTTCCAGTTGTTCATCTCCAGCACATCGCGGATAATCTGTCGCTCGGGCGCCTCCATGGCCTGCTTTAGAGTTTGCGCGCCGATCGCATCGAGGTGCACCGGTCCGGCGGCGGCGAGGTTCGCCGGAAGGTCTTCCACACCGATCACGTCGCCTTTGCCAAGCAGAACCGCACGCTCGATTACGTTCTGCAACTCGCGTACGTTCCCGGGCCACCGGTACCGTTGCAGCGTAATCATTGTATCGTCGGTAAAGCCGCGGACATGTTTGCCGGAGTCGCTGCAGACGATTTTCAGAAAATGCTCGGCCAACATCGGTATGTCGGATATCCGATCGCGTAGTACCGGCAACTCGATGTTGATAACGTTGATTCGGTAGAACAGGTCCTGGCGGAAACGCCCGGCGGAGACAGCCTCGACAAGGTCCTCGTTGGTGGCCAGTATTACCCGGCTGTTGACCGTGAAGGTCTTTGTGCCGCCGACCTGCTCGAACTCGAAGTCCTGCAATACCCGCAGCAGCTTGACCTGCATACTCGCACTGGCGGTGGCGACTTCGTCGAGGAAGATCGTACCGCCGTCGGCCTGCATGAACTTGCCCGGCTTATCACCGATCGCACCGGTGAACGCCCCGGCGGTGTGGCCGAACAACTCGCTTTCCAGGAGCGTCTCGGGCAGTGCGCCGCAAGCGACCTCGATGAACGGCCGATCGCGCCGGCCGCTTCGGCGGTGAATTGCCCGGGCGACAAGCGACTTGCCGGTACCGCTCTCGCCGGTTATCAGCACCGTGGCCTTGGTATCGGCCACGCTGTCGATCATGTCGTATATCTTCAACATGCGGTGGTCGTTTCCGACGATGTTCTCCATGCCGAACCGCATGTCGAGCTGTGCCTTGAGCGTTTTGTTTTCTTCGATGACCTGTTGTTGGTTGAGCGCCCGCTCGATGGCCATTTCCAGTTCTTCGTCGATGAGCGGCTTGGTAAGGAAGTCGAATGCCCCCAGCCGGATGGCCTCCACTGCCGACTCGACCGTACCGTAGCCGGTAATCATAATAACGGCGGTGTCGGGGCGGTTCTTTCGGCAATGAGCGAGCACGTCGAATCCGTCGTCGTCGCCTAAGCGGATGTCGGCCAGCACGAGATCGTACGGCTTCCGCTCGATTGCGGCGACGGCCTCGGCGCATGAAGTGGCGGTATCGGTCGGATAGCCCTGCTCGCGGAGCCAATCGGCCATCGAGCTGAGCACGTGTCGATCGTCATCGACAAGCAGTAGTGTGCCCGGTTGTTTCATGCTTTCACACTGGCTTTCACACTGTCCTACCCCACAAATCGGATTGGTCGGTTTGTGTCGGTCGTATCGGCCGCGGCGGCACTCTACACCGGTTCGACAACATCTACCCTGTTTGCCCCGTCGCCAAATATCTACGTTACGCGGTGAAGGAAGTCAACTTTTAGAAGTAGATGAATGCGGAATAGTGGAGCATATTACCCCCGAATGGGTGGCACGCTTGCGGCTTAGCATTGCATCTTCTCACGGTCTGCTAAGCCGCAAGCGGCTTTTAATAGCTTTTTGCCGCACCGGCTCGACGGACGCCTTGTCAATGTGTCGATAAGTGGGTAAATTTAATGGTTTCAAAATTTACACTGGCGGAATTAACGAAAATGACAGCGGTAAAGACATATATGGCAAAACCGGCGGAGGTCGAGCAGCGGTGGTGGGTGGTCGATGCCACCGACAAGGTGGTCGGCCGGCTGGCAAGCGACATCGCAGTAATCCTGATGGGTAAAGGCAAACCCACCTACACGCCCCACGTCGATACCGGCGATTTCGTCGTGGTGACAAACGTCGAGAAAGTCGTATTCAAAGGCAACAAGTGGGAACGGAAACAGTATACCTGGTACACCGGGTACCCGGGCTTAAAGAGCGAGTCGGCCGTTAGCAGAAGAGCACGCAAGCCGGAGTTGATCCTCCACGAGGCGGTCCGGCGGATGTTGCCGAAGAATAAGCTCGGTGTGAAAATGCTCTCGAAGCTGAAACTATACGTCGGCAGCGAACATCCTCACCAGGCACAAGGCCCGGAGCCGAGGGAACTGGGGAAATAGGGATTGGGGATTAGGGATTGGGGATGGGAGTTTTGATGTTACGTTTTTTTCTAATCCCCAATCCCTAATCCCTAATCCCCAATCCCCCCAAAAGAAAGAAACCAATGGCAACAGCCACCAGCGATTCATTAGGGACCGGGCGGCGGAAGAGTTCCGTCGCACGCGTGCGGGTTCGCCAAGGTGAAGGAAACATCACCATCAACAAGCGAACGCTGGACGAATACTTCTATAACACGCAACAGCGCAACGTCGTGCTGGCCCCTCTGGAACACACCGGAGTGCGCGACCGGGTCGACGTAATCATCCGAGTCGGCGGCGGAGGGATAACCGGCCAGGCGGACGCCTGCAAGCTGGGTATCGCCAGGGCGCTGAAGAAATACGACGAAGCACTCTCCGATGTGCTGCGAGATTCCAACCTGTTGACGCGCGACGGCCGGATGAAAGAACGCAAGAAGCCGGGCCTGCGCGGTGCACGACGCGGTACGCAATTCTCGAAGCGTTAAGATTTCATAAACGACCCCAACAAATCGACTATCTTCTGCATCGTCTCCGGCTCGGGCATTGGTAACTTCAGATATGGTTGTCCGGTATGCTGGTCGCGTGCAACCAGCGAGCCGGGCAAGGCAATGCCGGCATCCGGCCGGCGGCTGGCTGATTTGTCATCTTGATCGGTCGAGAACGCCCGACCGAGCTTCTCCAGCAGCGACATCCCGGCCGTGACCACTTCGGTCCATGCTTGCTCCTGCGGCGCCGCGGCGTCTTGCACCGCCTCGACGGCCCCCGTCGTTACGTCGTCGGCGGGTTTTTCGGGTTCCGTCGGCATGGGCTGCCGGATCGAGTCGGTGGCCTTCTCGACCGTCTCCATAAACCGCGTAAGCCGCGTGCCGCCCAGGAACACCTCGTCCTGGCCGTCGTCGAGCACACCGGTGAACATTGCACTTTTGAACGCCAGCAGCCCGAGCATCCCTTCCTCGATAGTCCCCTTGGCGATGAAGTGTATCACGCGCACCGGCCGGCTTTGCCCAAGGCGGTGTACGCGGCCTACCCGCTGCTCCAACACGGCGGGATTCCAGGGCTGGTCGAGGTTGACCACTGCCGAGGCGTTTTGCAGGTTAAGCCCCACTCCGCCGGCGTCGGTCGATAGGAACAGCCGGCAGTCGGGGTCGTCCTTGAACTGCCGGATGAGTCCATTTCGCTTAGGTCCCGGCACGCCGCCGTGGAACAAAACATGGTCCCAGCGGTGGTCTGCCAGCCGCCGGACGACCAGTTCGTGCATCCGCAGCCACTGGCTGAAGACGACCACCTTCGACTGCTTTTCTTCGAGTATATCAGAGAGAACATTTACCAGTTCGTCGGCCTTTACGCCGTGATCGGTTTCATGGTCGAGCAGGTATGTGCTGTTGCACGACATTCGCATATTTTGCAGTGCGATCCGCATCCGCAACTGGTCGGCCTCGCTTAGGAAGTGGTATCGCCGCCACTTGGCCACGAGCCGTGCGACGGTCTCGCGGTTCTCGGCGTGATGTTCCTGCTGTTGCTCGGTCATGGGCACGAAGAAGCGTTTTTCCATACGTTCGGGCAACTGCTTGAGCACCTTATCTTTGGTGCGGCGGAGGAGGATCGGTTTGAGCGTTTGTGAGATTTTCGATAAGTTTCGGTATCCCACCACCCGGCCGCCTTCGTCGACGTGCTGGTGCTCGTCCAGGAAGCGGAACATCGGCCCCAGGCGGAAACGGTCGATAAACTCGACGATCGAGTGCAGTTCCTCCAGCCGGTTCTCCAGCGGAGTACCGGTCAGCACGATGACGAATTGCGAGTCGAGTTGTTTCACACTCTGCGCCGCCCTGGTCTTCCAGTTCTTTATGCGCTGTGCCTCGTCCAGTATGATCAACTCCGGGGACCAGCGGCGGATCGCGTCCATATCGCGGTGGATCACGTCGTAGTTGCCCAGCTTGTAGAACGAATCGGTCGCGTAAAACTTTGCCCGCTTGGCGATCAACCCCTCGATTACCATGGCGTCGCGGTCGGTGAACTTTTCGATTTCCTGCTGCCACTGGTGTTTCAAAGAGGTGGGCGAGACTACCAGCACCCGCTCAATGCCGGCCTGCCGAGCGAGGATTTCGACCGCTGCGATTGCTTGGATCGTCTTGCCCAGCCCCATGTCGTCTGCGATCAGGCACCGGCCGGCGCCGGCGGCGAACAACGCACCGGTCCGTTGATATGCGTAAAGCGGCATTTTGAGCAGTTTTTTGAATGCGGCGCTTGCGGCCCCTTTCGGAAACGCCTTGGCGACCCGCTCCTTCAGGGCGGCCTGGTCGCGGACCTGGGCAATAAACCCCAGTGCGTCGTCGTAGCAGTGGAACTCATGCCCACCGCCGGCCGCCTTTTTCAAAAAGTTGTGGAATCGGGCGTACGCCTCCGGCCTGAGCCGATTTCGATCGTCGAAATAGCGCCGCGCGTAGGTTTTAAGCGACTGCGGACATTCCGTGCCGCCCTGGAAGATCACCTCGCGCCGGGCGCCGTAGTGGAGATAGACCTGCGAGTACGTCGGTTGGAACCCAATCGCCAATGCCCTTTTGGCGCCGCGTTTGCGGGCGAGTTTGGCCAACGTAAACTCGATGTGCTTACAGGTTCCCAGCGTATTGACGGCATAATCGGGGCATGAGCAGAAATTCTCGCCAAGCCCGCAGCCGCGAATCGCCACCCGATACGTCCGATGAGTCTCTGGATTAGTGACCTCGAACTCTGAGAAAATCGGCTCGTCGCCGATATTTTTCAGTTTGAAGTCCTGTTCCCGGCCGAACTGACGGCGGAGTGCTGCCTGCCACTGCTCCAGCGACATTTCATCCGGTTTTCGCAGCCGTGAGATTTTCTTCGGTTTCTTGCTCTTGCTGATTTTGCGGTTGGTTTTGGTCCGGGTCGGCATTGAAAGGTCCTCCTGTTTGACCGATGTCTGTTGACGGATTGCCTCAATGTACATCTCGGGCCGAAAATTGCCAAGGCCGCTTGCCGTATTGTCCACATGCCGCTTGCGGCTTCGCAGGGCACTCTTTCCCGGCGTAGATGCCGGGGCTAAACTGATAACGTTGAATTAAATGGTAATATAACATGGAAATCAAGTGGCACCGGCGTCTCGCCGGTGTGACAAAACTCGTGGTAGCGTCTACGCTTGCGTACCACCGGCGAGACGCCGGTGCCACTGTGTTGTCGACAATTCAATCAAAATGAACCAACCCGATCTCGATATCCGGCACATGCACCGTGCGCTGGAGTTGGCCGTCCAGGGACAAGGCTGCGTCGAGCCTAACCCGATGGTCGGCTGCGTGATTGTCCAGGGGGCCGAACTCATCGGCGAAGGGTGGCATCGGCAATTCGGCGGCGACCATGCCGAAATCGAGGCACTGAAACTCGCCGGCGACCGTGCGGCCGACGCCACGCTGTACGTCACGCTCGAGCCGTGCCGCCACCACGGCAAGACCCCGCCGTGCACCCGGGCGATAATCGCAGCGGGCATCCGCCGTGTGGTTGTCGCTCAGTGCGACCCGTTCCCCAAAGTCGCCGGCGGTGGAATATCCGAGCTGAAGGCCGCCGGCATCAAGATGGAAGTGGGCGTATTGGAGTCGGAAGCACGTGCGCTAAACGCACCGTATCTGAAGCTCATCGGCGCCAGCCGACCGTGGATCATCGCAAAATGGGCAATGACGCTCGACGGCAAGATCGCAACTCGCACCGGTTCGAGCCGATGGATTTCCTGTTCCGACTGCCGCGAGATTGTACATAAGCTGCGCGGCCGGATGGATGCGATCATGGTGGGGCGCGAGACGGCCGTGCGCGACGACCCGATGCTGACTGCCCGACCGCCGGGGCCGAGGACCGCGTTGCGAGTGGTCGCCGATACGCACGCCTCGCTGGGTTCCGAAAGCTCCCTGGTGCGCACCGCCGCCGAAACACCGCTTATGATTGCGGTCGGGAGCACCGTAACAGAAGCCGGCCGCCGGCGGCTGACCGATGCCGGCTGCGAGGTGTTCGTCTGCGACGGTTCGACACCAAACGAACGACTCGACGCATTGCTCGAGGAACTCGGTCGACGGCGGCTGACCAACGTGCTGGTCGAGGGCGGCGGCCGGCTGCTGGGTAGCCTGTTCGATGCCGGTCAGATCGACGAGGTGCATGTATTCATTGCGACGAAGCTCCTCGGCGGCGCAGAGGCCGCCGGTCCGATTGCCGGGTGTGGCATCGAGCAGATATCGGAGGCATGGCCCTTATTCCACTCGGAAGTGCGGCAAGTCGGCACTGACGTTTACATTCACGGCCATTGCGACCGAATACTTCAATCATAAAGCCGCGACCGGTGGTCGCGCCAATACGGTGTAAAATGCCGATATTATGCGGCGAGACCACCGGTCGCGGCTTTATAGCCCCCCACTCCAGGGGGTGCCGATCGCGATCTTTTTACTCCCCCCTTTCGCAACATTCTGCGGAAGCTAAACTATAGTTAGATTTCCATCCAATCGAAGGAGTAGGCTTGGTGCAGATTAACATTTCGACTCGGCACGGTCACTTGAGCGAGCAGACTCGTGCCAAGGTTACGGAGAAATTGGAAAAACTTGCCCGGTTTTACGATCGCCTCGGAATAATCGAGGTAACCATCGATTTGGAGCATCGCGAGACGCCGAGCGTCGATCTGAAGGTATCGGTCAAACACAAGGATTTTGTGGCTACAAGTCGGGCAGAGGAGTTGATGACATTGATCGACCAGGCGGTCGACAAGATGGAGCATCAACTCCGCAGGCATAAGGAAAAGGTTCAGGGCCGTCATCGCAACACTGTCCCTCGGCAACAAGTGTCTCCGGTTCGGCCAGAACCAAAAAACCAATAACAACAAAGACCCTGCAACAACACACGGAGAAGTCAAGGGAGAT
>DAOWNK010000230.1 GCA_030642635.1 Pirellulales bacterium | reverse complement strand
TGATGAAGGTTCCGGTGCGATGGTTGATTAGGGGCTGTTGTGTTCATGACTTACTTTTAGCGCAAACCCGACATAATGTCCAGTCATCATTCGTGATTTCTGGTGCATGTTAGGGATTTTTTCACAAGCTCTGACCACTATGTATAAAGGAACCACCCGATGACCACCTCCGTAGTTCTCGAAACGTCGCTGGCCGGGCTGCCGGTCCGGCGGGGCAAGGTGCGCGATATTTACGACCTTGGCGACCGGCTGCTGCTGGTCAGCACCGACCGGATCAGTGCGTTCGACTGGGTTCTGCCGACCGGTATTCCGGAGAAGGGCAAGGTGCTCACCCAAATCGCCGCCTTCTGGTTCGATCTGCTCGGTGAGCCGAACCACCTGATTACGACCGATGTGGAGCAAATGGGGCTGGGCAACAATGTCGATATCGCCGCCTTGGCCGGCCGATCGACCCTCTGCCGCAAGACCGAGGTCGTGCCGATCGAGTGCGTGGTGCGAGGCTACCTGGCCGGTTCCGGGTGGAAGGAATACAAACAAAGCGGCACGGTATGCGGTATCGAGTTGCCGGCCGGACTGACCGAAAGCGCCGAGTTGCCCGAGCCTATTTTCACCCCGGCCACCAAGGCCGAGCAGGGCGATCACGACGAGAATATCTCATTTGAACGGATGGTCGATGTCGTCGGCCGCGAGGTCTCCGAGGAGTTGCGCCGCCGCAGTATCGACATATTCAACCGCGGCAGCCGATACGCACGAGAACGCGGCATCATTATCGCCGATACGAAGTTCGAGTTCGGCTCCATCGACGGCGAATTGATCCTGATCGACGAGGTGCTCACACCAGACAGTTCACGGTTCTGGCCTGTCGACCGCTACGAGCCGGGCAAGGGACAACCGTCGTTCGACAAACAGTTCGTCCGCGACTGGCTGCTGACGACCGACTGGGACCGCAGCAGCCCGCCGCCGGCCATGCCGGATGATATTGTGGCCAGAACCCGCGAGAAGTACGTCGAGGCATATGAGCGTTTAACTGACCGGAAGTTTGTATCCATTTAGGCCGCTTGCGGCTTAGCAATGCAGAGTTACAATTCCAAATCGAATCGTGCATCCGGGTGTGTGTTGAGTTTCTCCAACACCGGCGAGTAATCCTGCATGCAAACTGTACTGCTCTCGGGCGGAAACTGCGAAAGGCGTAGCCAGCCGTCGCCGCCACGGCCGTGTATTTGGTAGTCGATCAATACCTGGTGGACGTCGTTGCCCGATTCACCTTTGCTGGCCAGACGTTTGGCCGTGCACACATGACCGCATAGGACCATTTCGAAGTTCTCGTGTTTCGACACGAGTTTCCGCCACGTCATATCGCCGTCGTTAAGGTCCGTATTGTCTTTGGCAAACCCATAGTTGTATGGCGAGTCTTTCTGGTGGCGATCAAATCGCGTGCCGTCGGCGGCAAGATATGCATGGGTGATCAAGATGGCCGAGTGGTCCGGATGTTGTGCCACGACCTGATTTGCCCAGCGCAGCACGTCATGGCGTGGAAACAACTCCAGAGAGAGCACCAGCCACTTTTGTCCGCCGGCGTCGAACAGGTGAAAACTATTGTCGGATTTCTCCGGCTCCTTGTCGTATACCCCGCCGAATGTCTCCCATTTTTTGAAATGCGAGACGGGAAAATATTCGCTGAACTTGCTCTCGCGGCTATCGCACCGGCCACCGTCGCCCATATCGTGATTTCCAACCGCAATCGCATACGGCACCTTGCCGTCGAGCCGGGCAAACGCCGCCCGGGCAATTTCCCATTCCTTGTCGTTGTTATTTTGAACCACGTCGCCGAGTTGCAAAACGTACCGGATATTGTACTTCTTGAGATTCTCGGCAATCCAACCGGTCTGTGCATGGAACAGATCGGGATATTTCCACGCGTAATTCTGCGTGTCGGGCAGCACGGCAATGGAAAAACCGCCATTGACCGGCGCCGGCGCCCCGGCTACGGGTCTGATTACATCAGGCTCACCGCAAAACACCAGCCGCGGCATCGCAAGCGAGCCGACGGCCACCCCAACGCTCTTTAGAAAGTCGCGACGTTTCATAACAATCACTCCCCAAAATGCTTTTTCAAAAATGACAATGTTTTATTATACTAACAGAATAGCCACGTGCAATCTTTCGCAAATCGCTCTATCCACATTTTTGCTTGTTGGGTAAAATTAGCCCATATATTACATTGCATCGGCAAAAATTTGCTCATCCTAAGTCGAAACTACCAAACATGTTGCAATACTTCACCGCCGGCGAATCGCACGGCAAGGCACTGCTGACCATAGTTGACGGTTTCCCGGCCGGTGTAAAGCTGGATACGGGACTGATCGACGCCGAACTGCGACGACGGCAGGGCGGCTACGGTCGAGGCGGACGACAGAAGATCGAATCCGACCATGTCGAGGTGCTCAGCGGCATCTGGCGCGGCGTCACGCTCGGCAGCCCGATTGCACTGCTCGTGCCGAACAAGGACTATAAACTCGAGCAGTTGGAGGAGCTTACTTCTCCTCGGCCCGGCCATGGAGACTTAAGCGGCTCGATGAAATACCTTTGCCCGGTCCGTGCGATCCTGGAACGTTCAAGCGCCCGGGAGACCGCCGCCCGAGTGGCCGCCGGGGCACTGGCCGCTCAACTTCTAGACCGGTTCGGTATCACCACGTTCGGATATGTAACTCAGATCGGGCCGATCAAGATCAAACCGGAGGCTGGTACGCTCGAAGAACAAAAAAAACTCCGTGATAGAAGCCGGCTATACACGCTCGACCCGGACCAGGACGACGAGATCAAGAAACTGATCGACGAGACGCAGGAAGCGGGCGATACGCTCGGCGGTGTGGTCGAGGTTCGAGTCGAAGGCGTGCCGTTCGGCCTTGGCTCGCACACGCAGTGGAACCGCAAACTCGACGGCCGGCTTGCACAGGCGGTAATGTCCGTACAGGCGGTCAAGGGCGTCGAGATCGGCATGGGGTTCGCGTCGGCCGGGCTGTCAGGCTCCAAGGTTCACGACCCGATTGCTTACGATCCGAAGCGGAAAGACACGCCAACGCTCGGTTTCGTCCGACCGACGAACAACGCCGGCGGGCTGGAGGCCGGAATGACCAACTCGCAGCCGGTCGTCGTCCGCGCAGCCATGAAACCGATCAGCACGCTTGCCCAACCGCTCGAATCGGTCAATCTCGAAACCAAAAAACCGGAGTCGGCCTCGTACGAGCGTAGCGACGTCTGTGCGGTGCCGGCGGCAAGTTGCATTGTCGAGAACGTCGTGGCGTTCGAGATCGCCCGGGCGATGGTCGAAAAGTTCGGCGGCGATAGCCTCAAAGAAATGAAGGCACGTTGGAAACTGTTCCACGAAATGGCCGGGTAAACAAGGATGTTCCGACTTCACGACAAAACGCGACGCCGAATTTGCATCGCCGGGTTCTTCGCCATCGGCATCGTGCCGACCGTGTTGGTGTCGGCCTGGTGCATAGTGCGTCATCGCCCCGGACACGTGGCGGCGGAGTCACAACGGTTGAGCAGACGGCTCGGCCTTGACGTGAAGCTGGACGCCGTGCGATACCTACGGCCCGGTGCGATGCTCTACGAAGGGTTCGAGCTTGCCGACCCCGAAACCGGCAAAACCGTGCTGCGATGCCGAATGTTGGAGGCTACTTGGAAGAAACATGCCGGCCGGAAAGAAAAGCACCCAGACCTTCTCGTGCTTACCGCCTCGCAGCCGCAACTCGAAACCGATGCCTTGGGACGTCTCGGACAGTTGATACACAGCATATTGCAACGCCGGACCGGACGGCCGGACGTAGACGTACGGCTAACGGCACGAGAGGTAACTTTGCACTGTGGGAAAGACTCGCTCACATTGACCGATCTGCACGGCGGCATCGACACCTCGTCGGTCGGCGCCCAGGCACAGATAGCCTTTCGGCCGGTCGGCGTCGACAGCCCTGATCCGGTGCGAGTGCGTCTGTGGCGCAACCGCCAGACCAACCCGCCCAGCAGCGGCTTCGAGTTGGATACCGCTGCGGTCGCATTGCCTTGGAACTTGCTGGCCGCCGGACCGGTCGAACTCGATCCGCTCGGGCCGAGGTGCCGGTTCCGCGGTTACATCTGGGCGAACCAGACCCCAGGCAGCCGGTCGCCGAACGACTGGGACGGCGAACTGACCGGGCAGTTGCTCGACGTTGACCTGGACCGGCTGGTGACCGACCGGTTTCCGCACAAGCTTTCCGGCACGGCCGAGGTAACGATCCAACCGGCCCGATTCCACCGCGGACGCCTGGAGGAGGCGGCCGGAATCGTTACCGCCGGGCCGGGGGTGATCGGCCGTTCGCTGATCGACGCGGCGGTCGAGCGGTTGGGATTGGTAAGGAACGCCCAGCCGAGCACGACCGGCGATCCCGGCGACCTGGTCCCGTACGAACAACTCTCTGTGGGGTGCATCCTAGACAGTGACGGACTGCGGCTGCAAGGCCGTTGTGCTATGCCCAGCCCAGGCGCGATATTGGTCGACCGCCGCGGCCGGTTGCTAAGCGAACCGCGCTTGCAGCCTCAACCGGTAGTGGCGTTGTTGCAGATGTTGGTGCCGCACAGCGAGGTCCAAGTGCCCGCCACATGTCAGACCGACCGGCTGATGCGTCGCCTGCCGGTCCCACAGATCGTTCGCCCCACAGGCGTCGAGCCGATAGCGCCCCGCGCCCGACTGCGGCTTGGTGCAAAAGGTTCTTGAGGCGTTTTCCCCGGGGTTTTGCGAATTGTTGGACATTTTGGAAGCATGCTTCACCGGTCCAATAATTCCCGCAGACCGCCGCGAGCGGTCGTAAGTTGTTGCCAGAGACCATCTTGCGGCGACTGGTCATCGGTGGTTTTACATTGTTGAAACTCCAGTCAGGGCGACTTTCCCCGGTTCAGTTTTCGCTGTAACTTGTTTCGTTTCAACGAGTTACAGCCGCACGAATTATTGGACACTCTTTTGCCTTTTTGGCTCTTCCGTTTTTAAGTGCGAAGTCCGCACTTTTCGAGGGGTTGAGCTTTAGGGTTCAGAGGCCTCGATCCTCAACAACGAATGCTTGCTAACAGCTAGCATAAACTTACAAATACCATGTCCGGTCCGGCCGTGTC
>DAOWNK010000336.1 GCA_030642635.1 Pirellulales bacterium | reverse complement strand
ACACGGCCGGACCGGACATGGTATTTGTAAGTTTATGCTAGCTGTTAGCAAGCATTCGTTGTTGAGGATCGAGGCCTCTGAACCCTAAAGCTCAACCCCTCGAAAAGTGCGGACTTCGCACTTAAAAACGGAAGAGCCTAATACTTTAACCGTTTGAAATAATAGTGGTGCACGTGAATTCAACATTCATAGCCCGGGCTTACCGGCCAGGGCTATAAATAAAGAAAGGGCCAACGCCATGCCCGCTGTTGTTCGCTACCTTGTGTTCGATATCGAAAGCGTCGCCGATGCGGAATTGGTGGCGAATATCCGCTACTCGGGCGAATCGCTCGAGCCGGCCGAGGCGATCCGGCGATATCGGGCCGAGCTTATGGAAAAATATGAAAGCGACTTCATCCCGTACACGTTCCAAGTGCCGATCTCGGTGGCGGTGGGCAAGGTATCGGGCGATTTCCGGCTTATCGACGTAGTGGTGCTCGACGAGCCGGAGTTCCGGCCGCATGTGATTACCGAAAACTTCTGGCGCGGTTGGGAAAAGTACCGTCGGCCGACGCTGGTGAGCTTCAACGGCCGCGGGTTCGACCTGCCGCTGTTGGAGCTGGCGGCGTTTCGGTACGGTGTGCCGGTGCCCGGCTGGTTCGATGCCGGCGGCAAGTCGTACGAACAGCCCCGCAACCGCTTCAATACCCGTTCCCATATTGACCTGTGCGAGCTTTTGACCAACTTCGGTTCCACGCGGTTCACCGGCGGGCTGAACCTTGCGGCCAACCTGCTGGGCAAGCCAGGCAAAATGGACGTGCAGGGCGATATGGTCCAGGATATGTACGACGCCGGACGGCTCGCCGAGATCAACGACTACTGCCGATGCGACGTGCTGGACACCTATTTTGTGTTCCTCCGCACGCTTGTGCTGACCGGACAGCTCCCGCTTGAGAAGGAGCAGGAGATCATTGCCGGGACCAAGCAGTGGCTGGCCGAACATTCCGAGTCGGTGCAGGCATATCGCTTGTACCTGGACCACTGGGGCGATTGGGTCAATCCGTGGGCGAATTGACAATATCGGTGTTATGACGGAGAATGGAAAGAGGGATTGGGGATTAGGGATTGGAATTTTGTTTTTCACCACTTTCCTCCTCTCTCTTCTTTCTTCCTAATCCCTAATCCCCAATCCCTACTACAACAAGGAGACCGTCATGTCAACGTTTTTCATGTTCGGCAAGTACTCGGCCGAGGCGTTGGAGAAGGTCAGCGTCGACCGGACCCGGCAGGCCCACCAGGTGGTCGAGAAACTCGGCGGCCGGATCAAGGGCATTTACGCATTGCTGGGTGAGTACGACATTGTGGTCATCGTCGAGTTGCCGCGGATGGCCGAGGCGATGAAGGCGTCGATCGCGCTGAAGCGATTGACCGACATATCGTTTTTCACAGCCGCCGCCATGCCGGTCGAAGAGTTCGACCAGATCGTCGGTGAGATGTAACCGTGCAATACATCCTGCCAGTCTTATCGCTTTTAATAGGCATTGCCGTCGGTGCGGTCGCCGTGTGGATGTTGTTGCAGGAAAAAATCCGCCATGCGTTCGACCGTGGCAGAAACGAGTCGAATGCCGAGCTTGCCGCCGGCGCCGAGCGACTTGCCGAACTGGGCGCCGATGTGGCGCGGCTGGAAACCTCGTTGACCGAACAGCAAAAGCAAGCCGTGGAAAAGCTGGCTCTGTTGGATGAGGCCAAGCAGAAGCTTTCAGACGCCTTTAAGGCGCTTGCCTCCGACGCGCTTAACAGCAGCAACACCGCGTTTTTGCAACTTGCCAAGACCCAGCTTGAAACGTTTCAGGAGTCTGCCCGGGGCGATCTGTCCAAGCGGCAGACCGCTATCGACGAATTGGTGAAGCCGGTCAAGGAATCGCTCGGCAAAGTCGACGCGAAGTTGCAGGAAATCGAAAAGGTCCGGATCGAGGCGTACAGCAGCCTGACCGAGCAGGTAAAGTCGCTCACCGAAACGCACAAGGAATTGCGGTCCGAAACGTCGAACCTGGTCAAGGCATTGCGTCGTCCGCAGGTCAGAGGCCGCTGGGGGGAGCTTCAACTGCGGCGTGTAGTCGAGATGGCCGGCATGCTCAACCACTGCGACTTCTTCGAGCAGCAGACCACCGACACGGATAACGGCCAGCTTCGGCCGGATATGCTCATACGTCTGCCCGGCAACAAAACGATTATTGTAGACGCCAAAGTTCCGCTGTCGGCATACCTTGAGGCCGCCGAGGCGACAGACGACGAAATCCGTGCCGCAAAGCTCAAAGACCATGCTCAACAGGTCCAAACGCATATCAAGAAGCTTGGAGGAAAATCGTACTACTCGCAGTTCGACAACACACCCGACTTCGTCGTGTTGTTCCTGCCAGGCGAGGTCTTCTACAGTGCGGCATTGGAACAGAACCCCGGGTTGATCGAGCAAGGCATGGACGAACGTGTGCTGATCACATCGCCGACCTCTCTGATCGCGTTGCTGCGTACAGCCGCATACGGATGGCGTCAGGAAACGCTGGCCGAGAACGCCAAGGAAATCAGCGATTTGGGCAGCGAGTTGTACAAGCGACTCTCCACTGTCGCCAAACACATCGGCGATCTGGGCAAGGCGCTCGGCGCCGCTACCGAGGCGTACAATCGGGCGATTGGCTCGTTGGAAACGCGGGTGTTGGTT
>DAOWNK010000154.1 GCA_030642635.1 Pirellulales bacterium | reverse complement strand
GCTGGTGGTGCAGGCGTGGTTAGAGCGGCTCGGCTGGTATGTCGGAGCGGGCAAGATACTAAGTATTGCAATCAGGCAGACCATGAATATCGCGGCGGCCAGTATCGAAAACGGCCCGGGCTGCGAGAAATACTCGTGTGTCCAGCGGACGGCGCCGCCAAGGAAGCCGAGCACCGGCGGGGCCGATGGATTCTCGGCTTCCAAAAGGTCGTCGGACGCCAGCATCTCTCGAACTGCCGACATTGCCCGATCCTCAGTGACGACCGCGTGCACGTCGGCGTGCAATTCGCAATAGGCGAAGTAGAACGCACGCGCTTGCTCGTCGGTTTGCAGGATCGTTTCCAATTCGCGCACCTGGTCGTCGGAGATCATCTCGCTACAGGCGGCCTCGGTCAGCGACCAGAGTCGTTCGGAGGCAGTCGATTCGATCGTCATGCGATGCCTCCTGACGACAATACGCGGTTGATGCACTTAAGCAGCGTACGGCGAATGCGGTTGAGCGATTTGTAAACGCTGTCCGCCGGCCGGCCGATCTGCTCGGCGGCGTGCTTGATGCTGAACCGGCCGCCGTAGCACAGGTCGACCAACTGACGGTCCGACTCCCGCAGCTTCGCCATGCAGTGTATCAGCGCCTCGTGCCGGTCTTCAGCCGCGTCGGCTTCGGACAGGTGGGTATCAGCCAGGTCGGACAACAACTCTTCGCTGAAATAGAGACGGCTGCGCCGCTTGGCCCGGATAAAATTAAGAACCTCGAACTGGGCGGTTCGGCATGCCCAGTTTACGAAGTCGGTTTCCGGCTGGAACCGATCGAATTTTTGCCACAAGATGAGGCAGGTTTGTTGAAACAGGTCCTCGGCATCGGCCATATTTTGCACCAGGCCGAGTATATAGCCGAACAACCGGCTGCGATGGCGCATAATAAGCGCCGTAAAGTCCTCTCGGCGTTGCGAATCACCTGTTGCCATATCGCCGGCCGACCGTTAAACAAACCTGGAGAATTACACACGTTCCACCCAGAACATTCGGGTTGGATATCTCCATTATATATAGAGTAACGTTCGCCAAGCGAGAAATTGGACTCGAAAAATCTCCAGAAAATCAGGGAATGCTTATATAATTCAGTTGTTTGCATCGAGTTACGCCAAATTTCAGTAGTTCCAAATTTGGTCAAAATTAACCGCACGAAAAACCCCCGCACTGCGTGCGGGGGCAGTGTTTGAGGGTAAAAACAAGAGTTGTTTGCCCCCGGACGCAGTCCGAGGGCTTTTGTTGGGTGAAATTGGGAGCTACTGATAGTATCAAAGAATGAACTTGCTCAAATCCTCGTCTGGCGAGACCTTGTCGAGCCGTTCTCGGACGTACGCCGCGTTTATTTCCACCCGGCCGGTCTTCATCTCCGGCGCCTCGAAGCTCAGTTCTTCGAGCATTCGTTCCATGATCGTGTACAACCGCCTTGCGCCGATGTTCTGTGTCGTCTGGTTCACCTTATATGCAAAATCGGCCAGTGCCTCGACGGCGTCGTCTTTGAACAGCAGCTTTACATTCTCGGTTTCTAGCAACGCGGTGTACTGCTTGGTCAACGCACCTTTCGGTTCGGTCAGTATTCGGACGAAATCGTCCTTCGTCAAATCGTTCAACTCCACGCGGATCGGGAACCGTCCTTGCAGCTCGGGCATAAGGTCGCTCGGGCGGTTGCGATGGAACGCTCCGGCGGCGATGAACAGGATGTGGTCGGTCTTGACGAACCCATATCGAGTTTGCACCGTGGTCCCCTCGACGATCGGCAGCAGGTCGCGCTGCACGCCCTCGCGCGAGACGTCGGCCCCGTGCGTCTTCTCGCCGGCCACCACCTTGTCCAGTTCGTCGATGAAGATCAGCCCGGTGTTCTCGGCCAACTCGATGGCGGTCGCGTGTACCTTTTCCTGGTTGACCAGCGCGTCGCACTCCTGCTCGAACAGCACCTGCCGGGCCTCGGTCACGGTCATCTCGTGTCTGGTGCTGCTCTTGGGCAATATCTTCTCGAACATCCCCTGCAGGTCGAAGTCCATCTGCTCCATGCCCACGCCGGTGAACATCATCGGCACGGCCTTGTGCTCCAACTGCAACTCTACCCGGCGGTTGTCCAACTCGCCGGAGGTCAGCATTGCACGCATTTTCTCGCGTGTTCGCTCGTACCGCTCCGGCGAATCGGGGCTGTCCGGCGCGGCGTCGAAGGCCGGCGGCACCGGAACCAACAGGTCGAGCAGACGGTCCTCTACCCGGCGCTTGGCCTCTTCCTCCACCGATGCCCGTTCCTGCTCGTGGACCAGGTTGATTGCGCTGTCGACCAACTCTCGGATCATGCTCTCCACGTCGCGTCCGTAGTAGCCCACCTCGGTGTACTTACTGGCCTCGACCTTGATAAACGGCGCGCCGGTCAGATTGGCCAGTCGCCGGGCGATCTCCGTTTTGCCCACGCCGGTCGGACCGATCATCATGATATTTTTCGGCGCCACTTCCTGCCGCATCTCGTCGGTAAGCTGCAGTCGTCTCCAACGGTTGCGTATGGCGACGGCCACCGCCCGCTTCGCGTCGTCCTGGCCGACGATGTGGCGATCCAACTCCTTTACGATTTGCCGAGGTGTCAAGTCTCGCACGCCAGTTCCTCCACCTGTATGTTCGTGTTCGTGTAAACGTCGATGCCCGCGGCAATGGTCAGCGCGGAGTGAACTATCTCGACGGCGCCCAGCTTTGAATGTGCGATCAGCGCCCTAGCGGCGGCCACTGCGTAGTTGCCGCCCGAGCCGATACCCAACACGCCGTCGGTCGGCTGTATTACGTCGCCGTTGCCGGTTATCAGCAACGTGTGTTGTGCGTCGACCACGGCAAGCAGCGCTTCAAGCCGCCGCAAAACGCGATCGGTCCGCCACTCCTTTGCCAACTCGGTCGCGGCGCGTGGAACGTTCGACGGATAGTCCTTCAGCTTGGCCTCGAACCGTTCGAGCAACGCGAAGGCGTCGGCGCTGGCGCCGGCGAACCCGGTAATGACCTTGTCGTCCATCAGGCGTCGGATTTTGTTGGAGTCGGCCTTCATGATCGACTCTCCGACGGTAACTTGCCCGTCGCCGCCCACGGCGACGACGCCGTTATGCCGAACGGCCAAAATGGTGGTTGAATGTGTTTTCATCGGATTTTGGAATACCTCAGAAAGGTGGGACATATTTACACAATTCAGTAGTTCGAAATTTGGCCGGAATGGTCGGTAGAAAACGCCCCCGGACTGCGGTCCGGGGGTGAAATTTCGGCGACTGGTACACATTTTTCCCCGGGACCGCAGTCCCGGGGCGTTGGGCTATGTAAAATTACAATTGGTTAAGATGACGCAAACCGCCGCCAAATACCAGGGGACGTCAAAAAAAACTGCACTTGACCGTCCAGATTGATTGCAACGTCGGGGAGGATTGGGTAAGATGGATGGCAGTCCATTTTTCCACCCCATTGACATTGGGAGGTATCTGACATGGCACGACGATTCATCGTAAGTTTTGTGATTATGGTTGCGACGCTGTTTATCGCAACCGACTCGGTTTGGGCGTGTCGGTTTCTGGACGGATTGTTCTGTCGCTGCCGCGCCAACCGCTGTTGCTACGATTGCTACTGTGTTCCTTGCTGTGAAGTTCAGCCGACATGTTGTGCTCCTGCGGTATGTGAACCGGTGGTGTGCGGCCCGGTCGTAGAAGTAGACGAAGCAGCCGAAGCCACAGAGGAACCTGCGCCGGCAACACCGGAACCGCTTGCACCGGAACCTGTACCGGAACCGCCTACACCGGAGCCTGCACCGGAACCGCTTGCACCGGAACCTGTACCGGAACCGCTTGCACCGGAACCTGTACCGGAACCGCCTGCGACGGAACCTGCACCGGAGCCTGCACCGGAACCGCCTGCACCGGAGCCTGTACCAGAACCGCCTGTAGAGGAACCAACTCCGGCGCCTCCGGTTGAACCGCCTGCTGAGGAACCTCCAACAGAGGAACCTGTTCCTGCACCAGCAGACGAACCGGCCGACGAACCGGCCGACGAACCGGTTGACACGCCGCCGGCGGCAAACGACGATCCGTTCAGCGGCAACGATGTCCAGCGGCTGCGTACATGGTGCGACATTACCGGCAAGCACCAGATCGAGGCGACGTTTGTCGGCGTGATCGACGGCCGTACGGTCCGACTGCAAAATGCCGCCGGGCGTTATTATCGCATCCCGCTGGCGAAGCTCTGCGGGGCCGACCGGGCGATAGTGCTACGCCACATTGAGTCGATCGCCACGGCATGGTAGACTTCGCGGCATGAGCGAAAAACATCGCCTTCCACGCAGCCCGGAATTGATGTCCGTCGGAGAGACCGCGTTGCTGGTCGTCGATGTGCAAGAAAGGCTGATTGGGGAGATCGCCGATCACCGCCGTGTGGTATTTAACATTCGGCGGCTGATCGAGGGCGCCGAAATCCTCGGCCTGCCGGTCGTCGCCACCGAACAGTACCCAAAAGGCCTTGGGCCGACTGTGCCCGAATTGGCCGAATTGCTCGGCGATGTACCGGAGAAGTTGACGTTCAGTTGCGGCGGCTGCCCGGAAATCTTCGAAAACCTCGAAAACCAGGGCATCGGCAAGCTGTTGGTCTGTGGGATCGAGGCCCATGTGTGCGTCCAGCAGACCGTGCTCGACCTGCTGGCCGGCCGATGGCGGGTTTTTGTGGCGGTAGACGCGGTCGGGTCGAGGTTCGAGATCGATCTGAACACTGCGCTTCGACGAATGGACTCGGCCGGGGCCGCGCTGACCACGACCGAAGCCGCGTTGTTCGAGTGGTGCGACGCTGCCGGCACGGACCGATTTAAGCAGATCAGCCGGCTGGTGCGACGGATCAAGCCATAAAGCCGCGACCGGTGGTCGCGCCAATGCCGCTTGCGGCTTAGCAGTGTGTGGCGCGACCACCGGTCGCGGCTTTATGGGTCAGGCACACCTACATCGCAGGTCGAGTACATGCTCGGCGAAAGAATTGACCCCGCCCGCGCGCCGGGATCACAACGCACCATACCACCCCCATCGAACGTCGCCCCGCAGTAGTCATACGGATGTGCACACATTGTGCAACCCGACGTTATTGCAATCAACCCAAGGACACAACAGGCGAAAATCGTGCGAATCATCAGACCAACCTTTTCCGGCAGAAAAGAGAACCGAACCCAAGCTATCTACGAAGAGACAGCAAGACAACGGTATATTCGGCCAAAAAGTCCTTCTAATTCACTTCAAATGGCCAAAATGTCGCCAAAAGTGAGCGTTATGCCTCTTCCAGGCGGATTTTCATGCCGTAAACGTCCTCGAACAGCTCGCCCCTGGCGGTGATCGCCAATTGGACAAGCCGCATATCGGCCCCGCCGGGCACATAAATCAATAGCTCGTCGCCCTGGCGGTCGAACTGGAAATCAGAGGACTCTCGGAGTTGTCCGCGAGCCAAGGCGTCGGCCACCCGCAGCAGCGCAGCCAGCTTGGTAACTACCAGCCGGGTCTCTCGCGGCAGGTACGTGTACTGGAGATGCGACGGCCTGGGTGCGGCGTGGCGATGGTATCGGGCAACCTGCGCGACGATCTCCGTCTCGCGGCGGTTCAGCCCGAATATCTCGGAGTTGCCGATCAGGTAGTAACTGTGCTTGTGGTGCGACCGGCTGCTGACAAACCCGCCGATATCGTGCAGCAGACCGGCCACCCGCAGCAACAGCCTGTGCCGCGTGGAAAGACCGTGGTCCGACTTCAACTGGTCGAACAGCCGGACCGATAACTCGGCCACGTCCCGGGCATGTTTCATGTCGATGCGGTACTTCTCAGCGATGGTCATCGCCGAGCGGATCACGCCGGCCAGCAGCGATTCGTCCTCTTTGCCGGTTACCGCACAGGCCAACTCCATCAGCAGACCGTCGCGCATTGAGACGTGCGAGACGATCATCGAATCGGCACGGCACTTGTGCAGCAAAATTTGGTATATCAACAGCGCGGGGTTAAGTGTTTCGGCCTCGGCGAACGGCAGACCGTACTGCTTGGAGAGTTCCTCGGCCGTATGTCGCCCGCACCGATCAACCAACCGATCGAACTGACGGCGATCTATTTTGACCAAATCCGGCGACTCGGTCGGTTTTCCAATTCGGCACGCTGCGAATCGGGCATCGCCGCCAACCGCCACAAACGACCTGACCGACTCCAGCGGCATCGAACCTTGAAACGTTGAGAGCGAGTTGACGATGTGGTGTCGAAGCAGTTCCGCCGATCGCTCGGGCAACCCCTCGCTGGTGGAGAGTATCTCCTGCAAGCGGATCGAGCCGAGCCGCAGGCTCTGCGAAGCTGCGATCTCGCCGTCTTGCAAGACCGTCAGCAACGTGCTGCCGCCCCCGACGTCGACGATCAGCGTCTCGTCGCGGTTGATGCCCATGGCGCCGCCGACCGCGCGGCGGACCGCCGAAACCGTCAGCCGACTTTCCTCAGCAGGGTCGATCACGTCGACCTGTAACCCCGTGGCCATGAAGACGCGGTCGATAAAGATATCGGCGTTGCTCGCCTCGCGCACGGCGGTGGTGGCCACCGAGCGGACCTGCTCGACGTTGTACAGATCGAGCACCTGGCGGTAATCTCGCAACACGGCTATCGCCGCTCTCATACTCTCGCCGCCGATACGTCCGCGGCGGAATGTGTCCTGCCCCAATCGGACCGCACGCTGGAGCCGCTCGAACGTGTTGATTCGGCCGTCGGGCAGAACCTCGGCGATGGCCATTCGCAGTGCATTGGCCCCGACGTCGATGGCGGCGACGTTCTTGACCGCATTGGTGTTTTCAGGTGGTTTTTTGCTCGATTCCATTTTAATGGAACATTTTACGCAACTATTCAGCCAATTGAAGTGTGTTGCAATTGTACTTGAAAAACATCGCAGGGACTAGCCCCCGGCCATTACAGCGTTTTTGGAAAAGTGTTATACTCCATTTACAATAGTTTGAATAATTACTTCCTAAAATGTCACACCGAATGGAGAGCCGATGCTCGATCTGCCGGAAGGCCGAATGGTCCATCCCGGCCATGCGATCGAGATGGCGTGGATGCTTATGGAGGCGGCACATCGTCGCGACGACCAGCCGCTGCTGCTGGGTTGGACATGCACCGGGCGCGACGATCTGCACCAGTGGTACGAACGGGTGCACGAATACACATTCACACATTTTCCAGACCCGGAGTGCGGCGAATGGTACGGATATCTGAACCGCGACGGCTCTCGGGTTTGGACCGCCAAGGCCAACGGCTGGAAGGGATGCTTCCACCTGCCGCGGATTTTGTATCGCGGATACTGCTTGCTCGACAAGGCCGTTTCCATTGTTGACGGCGACGCAGTATAAGGCCGAACGCAAGAAATAGGCTCTTCCGTTTTTAAGTGCGAAGTCCGCACTTTTCGAGGGGTTGAGCTTTAGGGTTCAGAGGCCTCGATCCTCAACAACGAATGCTTGCTAACAGCTAGCATAAACTTACAAATACCATGTCCGGTCCGGCCGTGTC
>DAOWNK010000259.1 GCA_030642635.1 Pirellulales bacterium | reverse complement strand
GCCGCCGGCCTGAAGGCCGTGTTTCTAGCGTTTTGCACCTAAAAACGGAAGAGCCAGTTTTTGCGTAACACTTCAGCCATTTGAGATATTGCACCACACAGCGTTCAAGCCGCCGTGCCGGCGGCTGCTAAACGTGAGAATTGACCCGTTTAGCGGTCGCCGGTACGGCGACCTTTGCTTTTTTACACAGTTATTTCAATTGGCTGAAGTGTTACATTTTTGCCAAATATACACGGCGGTAAGCCAATTGACCAGTGGGTGCAGAACAGCTTGAATACATCGCCGTCGCGTGGTAGACTTGCCTTTGGAATGGAACAGGAAATGGCATAATGCTTTACAACAGTTGTTTCCTATCTTCTGCCCGAGGATATCGTCCCGATGGGCCTGATGCGATTCGTTGTTACCCCGCCGCAGTGCATCACGCCGGAAACGGCCCAGCAGGCATACCTTTCGGATACCGAGCGAACGGTTTGGCAAATTCAGACCGAAATGGCCGACGGCGAACTGGTGCTCAGCCGCTCGGTCGGCGACTCGGGCAGCCTGCACGTCCCTTGGCCGGTTGCCGGACATAATCGGCTGGTCCTCTCGACCGGCCATCTGATGGAGCAGCAGGCCACGCCGTATCAACTACCCTTGGAACTTGCCCGAGGCACGGTCAACCAGCTCCACGATCAAATTGCCGATTGGCAATCGATCGGCCTGGCCGTTCCAGAGTCGATTTTGGCAAAGGCCTCCGAGGCAACCCGCTCTCTGTGCGCTGCTGCGGTAACCCAGTCGGACCGGTCGGCTTCGGCGACCTCGGCCCAGCGGGCGATACGCCTTGCGCTTGATGCCGCTGGGGAATTGGCCGGCACATACGTCGAGCAGGTGTTGGCCGCACGCCGTCGCTCGGCCGCGAAGCTATCCACGTTGCTGGCCGGTGAGCTGGGCGTCTCGCTGCTGGACGATTCCACGGCAAGGCAGTTCCTGCTTGCGTTCAACTCTGCCGTTGTGCCGCTGTTATGGTGCAAAATCGGAGCCAGGGAAGGAAGCCGCAACTGGACCGTTCCGGACAGGCAGGTCGAATGGTGCAAAACCCAGCGGCTTAAACTCATCGGTGGGCCGCTGCTGCGGCTAGACGCCGGAGGAATCCCCGACTGGCTTTATCTCTGGGAAAACGATTTCGAGAGCCTGCTGTCGTTTGCCTCGGAGTTCGTCACAGCAACGGTTACCCGATATCGAGGCAAGGTCAACATGTGGCAGGCAGCCGGCCGGGCAAATACGGCCGAAATCCTCTCGCTCTCTGAAGAAGAGAACATTCGGCTGACACTCCGGGCCGTCGAACTTACCCGCTCGCTAGATCCCGACACACCGGTGGTGATCTCGGTAGATCAGCCCTGGGCGGAATATATGAGTCGCCGCGAGGTCGATTTCCCGCCGCTGCACTTTGCCGACACGCTGGTGCGAAGCGGTCTGGACATCTCGGGCATGGTTTTGGAGATAAACCTCGGCTACCACCCAGGCGGCACCTTGCCGCGCACACCGCTTGAGTTCAGCCGGCAGTTGGACCGCTGGAGCTTGCTGGGGCTGCCGCTGTTCGTCTCTCTTACAGTACCCAGCGGTCATCACGACGACCCGCAGGCCAGGCTGGGTGCAAAACCATCGGACGGCTCGACGCTCAAGTCTCAGCAGGCATGGATTGCGCAATACGTGCCGCTGATTTTGGCCAAGTCGTATGTTGCCGGGATCATCTGGAACCAGCTTTGCGACAACACGCCACACGATTTTGCCAATGGAGGGCTGTTCGACCACAGCAGCCGACCAAAGCCGGCGATAAAAACGCTAGCAGCACTGCGACGTGCGTATTTGAAGTAATTTAACACTTCAGCCAAATGAAATGACGTGGACATTTTTCGCTCATTTAGCCGCTGTGCTTGCACAGCGCGTTTGTGGATGACCACGGTAACTTGCCGCCGGCGCGCTGTGCAAGCACAGCGGCTAAATGGAAGTGTTTGCAAAGTTACGAAGTAATTTGCCTGGATTTAGACGTCCGACTGGATCGAACGCTTCGCGCAGGTAGGTCATCGCCTGCAAATCGCTTTTGGAAAACATCCGTTCCATAAAATCGATCTTCTCCACGCCGATGCCGTGTTCGGCGGTCACACTGCCGCCGCACCGGATACACTCTTCCAGTAGTTCTCTGCCGGCTGCAAGCGCCCGATCGACTTGCTCGCGGTCGCGATCGTCGAATAACAGGATTGGATGCACGTTGCCGTCGCCGGCATGGGCGACGTTGACGATGCGAATTTGATGCTTAGTACCGATCTCTGCAATGCGGCGCAGCACGTGCGGCAGCCGGGTTCGCGGCACCACACCGTCCTGGATGATGTAACTGGGACTCAATCGCCCTACGGCGGCGACCGCCTGCTTGCGACACTTCCACAACGTTTCACGCTGCTGTGGCGTGGTTGCTTCGAGCACCTCGCGTGCGCCCGATTCCTTGCAGAACTCGACGATCCGCCGTTGCTGTATCTCGATGCCCGCGGTCGGGCCGTCGACCTTGATCACCAGCACCGCGCCGGCATCCAGCGGAAAGCCGAACCCGAACGCCTCCTCGACCGCCGCCAATATGCCCTGGTCCATAAGCTCCATGGCCGCCGGGATAATGCCGGCCGCGATGATCCGGCTGACCGTCTCGCCGGCCTCGTCGAGTGTGTTGAATATCGCCCGCATCGCGCGGTAGTCTTGTGGGTCGGGCGTAAGGCGGACCCAAACTTTTGTGATAATGCCAAGCGTCCCCTCGCCGCCTACCATAACTCCGGTCAGGTCCAACTCGGCGGGATTCTCGACCGGTCCGAGCCGGATAATCGACCCGTCGCCCAAGACGGCCTCGATGCCCAGCACGTGATTGACCGTCACGCCGTATTTCAGTGTGTGCGGCCCTCCGGCGTTGGTTGCGACGTTGCCGCCGATGGTCGATGCGTCCTGGCTGGACGGGTCGGGTGCGAAATGGTATCCGGTACCTGCAAGACGTTTGGCAAGCTGTATATTCGGCACCCCGGGTTCGACCACGGCCATGCGATCGTGCAAGTTGACCTCGACGATGCGGTTCATCCGTGTGAGCATGACAACAACCCCGCCGCCGATCGGCAGGCACCCGCCAGCCAGGCTTGTGCCCGCCCCACGCGGCACCACCGGTACGTTGTGTCGGCCGGCGATTTTCACCGCCTCAGCCACCTGGACTGTAGAGCGAGGCAGAACGACCACGTCCGGCCGGTGACGCTCGACTGTGTATGCGTCGCAATCGTAAACGGCTAACTCGGACGGGGCCGAGATGACGTTCTCCGCACCGAGACGCGCTCGGAGGTCTGCAACCAGTGGCGAGTGTGTCATAGGTCATAAAGCCGCGACCGGTGGTCGCGCCGATCATAAAGTCGCGCCGATTTCATTGGCAATGTAACCATGTGTGGTGCGACCACCTTTATGGTGTATTATAACCACGCATCACACACTTAGTAGGCCGGGTTGAAAACCCGGCGATGATTCGCCGCACTGCCGTTCAATTTGCCGGGTCACGACCCGGCCTACTTGGTTTGACTCAGAAGCTGTCGTCGCCGAGGATAACAGTCATCGGATCCTCGCAGCCGGCGCCGTGCGGGCTGAGAAGCTGTTTGTAGACGTCGTAGTCCACGTCGTCTTTGAGGAAATACTGGTGGCCGTCGCAGAATGAAACCACGGCCCCGCCAGGGTGCAGTGAGGAGATGTAGCCGTTTGTCTTGTCGAGGGGATCAGATTCATCCCAACCGAACGCAAGAAACGCGTCATTTACGGCCCCGCCCCTCTTACCCCAGTGTATCCTGTCATCCAACGACTCGGCCAACAACAATGTTATTTGAGCACCATCGTGAGAGCTGATGTAATCAAGGCCTACATAGGCGTGTGGATCGACCGTAAGGTTCAAAGAAACGCCCTCAGCCGGCTTGTCGTTCTTGCCGTATGCGCCACGGTTGGGTATGTATGACAATGGACATGGACATCCGCCGTACGACGTCGGTGGATTGTTGGGACAGACTAACAACTTAATCAGGACCTTCCCGTCATCTGGATCTCCTTTCGACCAGATGTCATAAACGTCCTGCCGCTCGATATAAGGCAACAACGGCACTACAAAGGTCGTAGCGTTTGCTCCCACTTTGTTTTTGTATCCAGGGAAGTGTCCAATGGCAGATTCAAACGAGAGCATAGCCAGAGAAAGCTGATGCTGATTGTTCATGCACGTCGTCCGTCGGGCCGCCTCGCGGGCTGCCTGCACCGCCGGCAACAGCAACGCCATTAACATGCCAATGATCGTGATTACAACCAAAAGCTCAATTAACGTAAACCCTTTGGCATTGCGCATGATTGTCCTCTCAATATAAAAAGTGGAGTGATGTTTACACCACCCCAATGCGTTTTTTGCCCGTTTAGCCGGCGTGCTTGCACGCCGTGTG
>DAOWNK010000287.1 GCA_030642635.1 Pirellulales bacterium | reverse complement strand
GATTGCTCTCTCGCGCAACCATCCGGCCCGCACACAACGGGATTAAGCGATCGAACTGTCCGGTTCTGGAAAATCATAACACTCTTGGCCACAGTAGTCGAAATCTATGTGTTGAATTGTTTCACAAGCTCTCAGTTCACTTTGGCGATTATAGCGGGCAGGTACGTGCTGCTTCGATCCATGCACGGCGGCAAGCTCCGTGTCGGTGGTGATCTTCACGGTGTGTCGCCCCAGCACGGCCCCCTCAATGTTGCGGAGGTAAGTCAACTCGTATCGCCCCTGGGCGTTGGTGAAGCCGTGGGATGCCTTGCCGTGCTCGGGCTGGAAAACAACCATCGCCCCGGCCAGGGGCTTCGAGTCCAACGTGACGTTGCCGTGGACCGGAGCCAGGTCGGGCCGGTTGCCCTTGCCACAGCCGGCGACGACCATTAAGCTACACAAGATCGTTCCGAGCGTGTAAATCGTCTTCGTTTTCATGTGCGTTAAAACTCGGGAATCACCTCTCCGCCGGCAAAGGTTGACAGGGCCTTGAAGGTGTTGGAATCGACGTCCTCGCTGATGAACCGCACCGAGCCGTCGGCCATTCCAAAATGGGCGCCGCCGGGGTGTTCGCTTCCGGGGTGCTCGTAGTGGAGGTTGTTCATTTCGCCGAATTCGACGGCAAAGATCGTGGAGATACCGCCGACCGCCCAGCCGTCGTGGGTAATACTCAGGCAGGGATAGGATGGGTCCCAGAGTTCGGTGCCGTCTAGTCGCTGCATCTCGCCGGTCATCATTGTATTACTGGTGCCGTCACTGATTTTGCTTATGGGAAGCCAGTCCAACGGCGTAAAGATCCCTTGCGTGGGAGCACGGTTGTAGGGCGGGCGGGTTTCGTCGATCTGGTATATCTGGCCGAACTTGTGTCCGCAGGGTGGCGACTTACTTCCGTAGTGGTCGCCCCAGAAGTTATTGCCCGAGCCGCCGCAGCCGCCGTAATCGGTACCACCGGCAGTCCAGTTCTCGAACATCTGGTGCGGTACGTCTCGGCTGCGCACGCTGCTGCGACGACTGGGGCAGTAGAAGCCGGGGATGTCGGTTTGCGCCACCGCCGCATTGCCTTTCACGTTGGTCGTGAAATCCCAACGGTTGTACAGCGTCTGTTGCTCCATGTACGGCAGTATCTGGAGCATCCAACTTGTGCCGTGCTTGCCATTGGTCGCTTCGTCCCAGATGTCGAACCCATCGGTGAAGTTATCCGCCACGATTGCGCACGGAAACACCCTCATTGCCGTGGCGTAATTGTGCAGCGCCAGACCGATTTGCTTGAGGTTGTTGGCGCATTGTATCCGTCGTGCCGCCTCACGGGCGGCTTGCACCGCCGGCAATAGCAACGCAATCAGGATGCCGATGATCGCGATCACAACAAGCAATTCTACGAGGGTGAAACCGGTTTTCTTTTGTGTATGCATTTGACACTTTGTGTGTGAATGTACAAACACCACCAACGCCCCGGGACTGCGGTCCCGGGGGTAACGCATGCCAAGCCCCAATACCGTTGAATTAAGTGACAGAATCAGTGGCACCGGCGTCCCGCCGGTGTGACGTAACTCGAAGCAATACCTATACTTATGCATCACCGGCGGGACGCCGGTGCCACTGTGTTTTCCTTAATGTTACCACTAATTCAACGGTATTGTGCCAAGCCCCCGCACGGCAGTGCGGGGGCTTTTCTGGCCCCTAATCTCACTTCCGCCGGCGCCACCATAACAGCAGGCCCAACGCGCCAATCCCCAGCAGCACAAACGTCGACGGCTCGGGAACCACTGCGTAATCTATGTTGTCGACGTAGTACTGGCCCGAAGTGCAGGGGTGAACCGTACCACTAAGAACAAACTGCAAGAACAATTCGTCGTCCAGATCACCGCTCTGGACGGTGTACGACAAGGAAAAGTCCTGTACGCCGTCTGATCTCAGCACCGAGTTGTCGCCGTCCGACGCAATCGCCGTCCCAGTACTCGATGAAGTAACGTTCTTGGAGATGTACATCCACATTGCTCCCCCCTCGTGCAGCGTGGAGTTATCTCCTCTAGCCCACATGTCGGACGAGACATCGATGATCTGGCCCACGTCGCCGGCTGCAACGGTTCCCAACGACTGCCAGATACGCGACACTCGGTAACCTTATCCTTGCGAAGGATAAGCAAGGCAACTTGAAGGCCGTCTGTTGGACCGGGAGTCTCGCTAGCAGAAGGGTCTCGCTGATAAGTAGACTCACTGGGCGAGAGTCCACTTGACGTTTCCTCCCAATTGGGGAGATCGGCAACTTGTTTGCCGTTTCCAAGAAGGGGAGACTCAAAACTCGGGTTGGTGACCGCCGAGATCAACTCGGCGTGTGCGGAGTTCGCACTCCACAAAAAACAGCCGACCAATACGATCGACACCGCAGCGATAATAACTTGTCGTTTTCTCATAACTCTTTCTCCTTAAAACAAAGTGAAGTAACAAAAAACGCTTGTATTTATTATAATCAACGCGACGCCTCACTGCCGGTTTCTTTCACCAGCAGCCGTACGTTGTCAAAGTGGTATTGGTCGGTCTCCGAGTTCGGTTCATCGTCGTGGACCGACAGCCGGACGAATATATCTTCGCCGATCAAGTCGGCGTTAATTTCTAATGTGGCGGAAAGTGTGTGGACGCCTTCCGAGCGGAGCACCTCGGGGTCGACGCCGGGGGCGCCCAGCATGGCGCCCGGGCTGTCGACGGTGACGCTGCTGACAAACGCCACCGTGGCTTCAGCGCCGTCACGACGGTCGCCAAAGGGATCGCGAGCGGCCACGTCCACCTGTAACTCCAAGGTCTTGCCCACGTCGTCGGCGTTGATAGTGCCGATCGGCTGGAATATCCAGGCGTCGTTGACCGTGCCAAGCGTCGGGTGGTTCAAACGCAGGGCAAAAGACGCGACTTGACGGCCGTCGGTCGCGCCTGGCCCCACGTCCAGTTTGTCGGGGACGTCGTATGGTGAAATCTGGTAATGGCTATTCGGCCCGTAACGGCCGGTGAAGTCCGATTCACCCCATCCGGCAATCGGCAGGCCGCATAAGACGCCATATAGCCCGACAGATCTTTGTATATTGGGAATCTCGAAGCTGGGGTTTAACAGCGCCAGCTTTGTCGGCGTGCCGAGTTGCCACGGCATCTGCCGGGCAAATCGCCTGGCCTTGGCGGCCCGACGGCGTATCGTGCCGGTGGCCGTATCTACCCGCGCAGACTGGCCGGCGGTCATACGCAGCTTCACCGGCGGCGATCCTGCCTGGGCGAACAACTCCGTTTCCACGATCCCCTGAAAGACATGGACATCTGTAAAACGATCTTTTTCGACCTCGACGCCGAACTCCGTGCCCAGATCGACTACCGTGGCGGTGGGTGTTTCGACTGTAAACCCGACGGCCCGCTCGGATACTTTTGCGGTGAGTTTGCCAAGTTCCAGCCGGCAGGCGTTGGGTTCCTCGACGGTGAACTCGACCGGGCCTTCCAGGACCACATTTGTCCCATTGTAGTAGGTGATTTTGACCAGCCCGGAGTCTAGTTTCAACTCGCGGCCGAGACCCAAGTGGGCGTAGCTCAGCGGCGGCAGGTAGTTGTCCGACCAGCGGCAGTTGTGCAGGCCGGTGATTCGTGCGACGAACTTGAGCTTGCCGTCCTTGTCTACAGGCCGGAGGCCTGTGCCACTGGCTGTGCCACTGGTGCTGGTGGTGCAGGCGTGGTTAGAGCGGCTCGGCTCGTAAGTCGGAGCAGGCAAGATACTAAGCATCGAAATCAGGCAGACCATGAATATCGTGGCCGCCAGTATCGAGAGCGGCCCGGGCTGCGAGAAGTACTCGCG